>CACWOL010000025.1 GCA_902762495.1 uncultured bacterium
CCCAAAACGATGTGGTTCAACCTGAAGGTCGCCATCCTGCGGGATAAAATCCCGAGGAGCCCGAACGCCGTGAACCAGCCCGCCCCGGCGGTTCCGGCGAACCACAAGACCGCCTCGGAAGCCCAGGTCGAAATCGAAGCCGCCGCGTCCGCCGCGGCGGGACTTCCCGCGGGCAAATTCCCGACCATCATGAACGGCCCCATGATGGTTACCTCCATCAAGGAGCCGACCGACGGCATGGACCACCCCGATTACACCGTGACCAGCCCGGTGCGCGCTCCGCGGTTCCGGTCGGAGGAAAAGATCGTCGTCAAGGGCACGGTCGCCATGGAAGCCGGATTCCGCATCCAGGGGGACCGCCTGCACTACCTGAATTTCTACGCGATCGGGGGCGCGGTGTCCGGCAGCAATCTCCGCATCTATGACGGTCGGTTCGCATCGGGCGTCACCGTGAACGGCAAACCGTGGACCAACCTGACCCGGCCCTTCGGTCTGGACGTGAGCCTGACCCCGACGACCGGGAAATACATCGGCTTCAAGGCGGAACACTGCGAATACGATTACCAGTTCCACCACGACTTCATTGAGATCCGCATCACGAACAAGAAACGCGAGCCCGCTCCGTTCGAGCTCACGTTGTGGCTGTTCGATAATCCGGTCGCTCAGAAGGGCAGGGATCAGCAGGCAAACGCCGCCCAAACGCAGTTCGGAGCGGAAAACGCCGCGGATGACACGGACGAGGACGACGTCAACGACGGACGCATGACCACCCGGGGCGACTTCCATTATAACGGGATATCCGATGTAATCTACGTCAGGAAGGAAGCGAACAGGATCAGGCTCGAATACGGTCTGGACGGCGTGAACGACCTGCAGGAGCAGAAAGTGGGCGACCGGCAGCTCCCGGATCCGTCGTTCCGTTTCCTCGGCGGCTATGACATGGACAAGGACCACCGGGTCGACCTCGTGGCATGGCGCGCCATAGACGAAAATTCCGGGAAGCACATCGAAGTCGGGTACGGCAAATCCGGCAACATGGATGACTGGCATGTGATCGGCATGCTGGGGGTCCCCGACGACGTGGAATGGGATCTTTACTGCGGAAATCTGAGCGGACACTGGGACCGGAATTCCATCCTTTGGCATTCCCCGACTCTGGGCGCGATGGGCTACTGGCCTGACGGAAACGGCGTCGAGTCCTGGATCACCATTCCCGGCGAATACAAGGGGTCCGAATGGAAGATACTCGGGCTCGGCGATTTCACCGGTGCGAAGAAACCGCGCGATTCCGTTCTTCTCAGGTTTGGCCCGAATACCATTGCGACCGTCTCGGCGAACGGGAAATACACGAATCTGGGGTGGCTTGGCGAAGACTGGAAGGTCGTGGCCATCGACGATTTCTCGAACGACGGATGCGACGACCTGATCATGTTCAATGAAACGCTCCGCCAGGTCGGCAAATGGGACGACGGAAAGATTTCCAAATGGAGTTCCATCGGATTCGTTGAGGAGGGGACCGCGATCGAAGGCGCCGGGGACTACGACGGGGACGGCTGGACGGACCTGCTGGTCCGGAAACAGGACGGCGCGATGGGGTACTTCCCGAAGGCCGACCTGAACAAGTTTGTCCCGTTCGGTTACAAAAAGGATCCCTCCTGGACCGTCATCCCGTGACCTCGGACCGGGATGATCCCGAAAAACCGCCCGCCCGGACGAAAAAACGTCTTTTCGCCGGAGGCGGTGCGGCGTCGGCTTGCATTTTTCCTGAAGGCGTGTATATTAAAAGGATACATGTATTTTATTCACAATCACATACTGACGAGGAAACGCAAATGGGAAAATACCCGTTGGAAACCATTCGGCACAGCGCGGCCCACGTGATGGCGGCGGCGGTGCAGGAACTTTACCCGAACGCTAAATTCGACATCGGTCCGTCGACCGAGGATGGCTTCTACTACGATTTCGACCTGGAAACCCGCCTCACCGTCGACGACCTGGCGAAGATCGAGGAGAAGATGGAGGAGATCGCCAAGGCGCATCTCCCGTTCGAACGCAAGGTCATGACCCGCGAAGACGCCCATGCGTTCCTCGCCGGACGCGGCCAGAACTACAAGCTCGAACGCCTCGCCGACATCCCGGACGACAGCGAGATCACGTTCTACATCTGTGGCGACTTCACCGACCTCTGCCGCGGTCCGCACGTCTCCAACACCAACGAGATCGGCGCGTTCAAGCTGCTCTCCGTCGCCGGTTCCTACTACCGCGGCGATGAGAAGAACCCGATGCTCCAGCGCATCTACGGCACCGCGTTCGCCGACAAGAAGGAACTCAAGGCGTATCTCCAGCGCATCGAGGAAGCCAAGAAGCGCGACCATCGCCGCCTCGGCAAGGAGCTCGACCTTTTCAGCATCTCCGAAATGGTCGGCCCCGGCCTCGTCCTCTGGCACCCGAAGGGAGCCTACATCCGCAACGTCATCGAGACGTTCTGGCGCAAGGAGCACCTGGCGCACGGCTACGACTTGCTGTATACGCCGCATATCGGGCGCAGCCAGCTGTGGGAGACCAGCGGCCACCTCGGATTCTACAAGGAGAGCATGTACTCCCCGATGCAGATCGACGAGTTCGACTACTACGCCAAGCCGATGAACTGCCCGTTCCACATCGAAATTTATAAGAGCCGCGTGCGTTCCTATCGCGAGCTTCCCTGCCGCTGGGCGGAACTCGGCACCGTGTACCGCTATGAGAAGAGCGGCGTGCTTCACGGCCTGATGCGCGTCCGCGGCTTCACGCAGGACGACGCGCACATCATCTGCACCCCGGAACAGATCGAAAGCGAGATCAAGGAAGTCCTCGAATTCTGCCTCTACATCTGGAAGACCTTCGGATTCCCGGAGATCAAGGCGTACCTCTCCACCCGTCCCGCCAAGGCGGTCGGCGATCCGGCGCGTTGGGAGCAGGCGCAGAAGTCGCTCGTCCAGGCCATCGAAGCCTGCGGCCTCGAATACGAAGTGGACGAGGGCGGCGGCGCGTTCTACGGTCCGAAGATCGACCTCAAGATCAAGGACGCGATCGGCCGCGAATGGCAGACCAGCACGATCCAGTTCGACTTCAACCTGCCGGAACGCTTCGGCATCACGTACGTCGGCGCGGACGGCGCGCTGCACCAGCCCTACATGGTCCACCGCGCACTCTTCGGCTCGCTGGAACGTTTCTTCGGCATCCTGGTCGAGCACTACGCGGGCGCGTTCCCGCTGTGGCTTGCCCCGACCCAGGTGTGCGTGATCCCGATCACAGAGAAACAGCATGAATACGCGCAGAAGGTCGCTGACGGTCTCCGCAAGGCCGGTTTCCAGGTCCTGTGCGACGTCCGCTCCGAGAGCATGGGCGCCAAGATCAAGGACGCCCGCCTCCAGCGCATCCCGTTCATGGCCGTGATCGGCGAGAAGGAACAGACCGAAGGCACGATGGCCGTCCGCTCCCGCAGAGAGGACCAGCTCGGCGCCATGGATCTGGAAACTTTCATCAAAAAATTACAGTCGGAGCTTGAAAACAAGCTTTGATGTGCTATATTATTAGTTCGTGCGCTTTCGCCGCCGCGGCGGAAGCATCCGGGACCAACTCACATGGAGGGCGTTTACCATCGCCAAGTTACTGAAAAGCAATGACCGTGCGTATTCCGACAAGCCCCTGCGCATCATCGGGGCGGACGGAGAACAGTTGGGCGTCATGAAACTTGCGGCCGCCTGCCAGGCGGCGCAGAACGCGCATCTGGACCTCGTGCTCGTATCGGAAAACAGCAACCCGCCCGTCTGCCGCATCATGGACTTCGGGAAGCTCCTGTATGAACAGAAGAAGAAGCTTAAGGAGCAGAAGAAGAACCAGCAGGCCCAGAAGGTGAAGGAAATCAAGTTCCGCCTTCACATCGACACGCATGACTACGAGGTGAAACTCAACCATGCGAAGGAGTTTCTGGGGGAAGGGAATAAGCTGCGCGTGACGATCACGTTCAAGGGGCGCGAACTCTCGCACCCGGAGATGGGATTCGAACTCGTGACCCGGATCACGGAAGACCTGGCGGAGATCGCCGTCGTGGACGCGCCGGCGAAGCTGCTCGGAAAGAACATCAACATGTCCTTCAATCCGAAGGGCTAATATACAAAACCGCCGGACAAGGCTGATGGCGTCTGCCCGTCCGGTCGAGAAAAAACTCTAACATAAGGAGACCAAACGATGCCGAAAATGAAGACTCGCAAGAGTATTGCCAAGCGTGTGAAACGCACCGCCTCCGGCGGCTACAAGTTCACGAAGCCTGGCCGCCGCCACCTCATGACGAACAAGTCCGGGAAGAACAAACGTCAGAAACGCAACGCCGGACTGCTCGATGCCGCCCACGCACAGAGAATCAAAAAGGCCCTGCCTTACGGCTGAGCTTGAAAAACAGGAGAAATCATCATGAGAGTTACTTGCGCTGTTTATTCGAGAAAACGCCGCAAACGCGTCCTTGAGCGTGCAAAAGGTTTCTACGGTGCCAGCTCCAAGCGCATCCGCACAGCTTACGATGCCGTTGACAAAGCGAACGTCCACGCCTACGAAGGACGCAAGCAGAAAAAGCGTCAGTACCGCCGCCTCTGGACGGTGCGTATCAACGCCGCCTGCCGCGTCCAGGGCACGACCTACAGCAAGTTCATCGACGGACTCAAGAAGGCGAACATCGACCTGAACCGCAAGGTTCTCGCCGACCTCGCCGTCAAGGATCCCGCGGCATTTACGGCCCTGCTCGAAAAGGCAAAGGCCGCCTGCTGACGAACTCGATCCGGACGCCCGGCCCTGCGCGGGGCGTCCCCCAAACAGACTATCTGTGATTCGCGGGCTGCCGCCTACCGGCAGGCCCGCGTTTTTCTTTTTTCCAAGTTTCCTTTAAGGAGTTTTCAACATGCTGGAAGAACTGCTGCAAAAGCTTCAGGCCATCACGGCCGACGCGAAATCCGCTCTCTCCGCAGCCTCGACTCCGGCCGATGTCGAGGCCGTCAAGAACCGCACGCTGGGCCGGAACGGCGCCATTACCGCCCTCAGCCCGATGATGGGGAAACTGCCGGCCGAAGACAAGAAAGCCGCCGGCATGGCCTTCAACGAGGCCAAACAGGGCATCCAGGCCGCCCTCAACGAGGCCAGCGCCCGCATCAACGAGAAGAAGGCCGAAGAGGCCCCCGCGGTCGACGTCACGCTTCCCGGACGCGCATGGCCCTTCGGACGCAAGCACCCGATCAGCCAGACCATCGATGCCTGCTGCTCCATCTTCCGCCGTATGGGCTTCATCGCCGTCTCCGGTCCCGAACTCGAGACCGTCTGGTACAATTTCGACGCCCTGAACGCCCCTGCGAACCATCCGTCCCGCGATCCGCAGGACACCTTCTATCTCCCCGACGGACGTCTCCTCCGCACGCAGACCTCCCCGGTCCAGATCCGCACCATGCTCGGCTCCAAGCCGCCCGTGCGCATCGTTTCCCCGGGCCGCTGCTACCGCCGCGACACCCCGGACGCCACCCACGGCGTGCATTTCCACCAGCTGGAAGGCCTTTACATCGACAAGGACGTCTCTTTGGCCGACCTCCGCAGCACCATCCTCAAATTCGCGAAGGAATACTTCGGCACGGACGTCAAGGTCCGCATGCGTCCCCACTTCTTCCCGTTCACGGAACCCAGCGTCGAATGCGATTTCAGCTGCGTGATGTGCGGCGGCAAGGGCTGTCGCGTCTGCAAAAACTCCGGCTGGCTCGAGATCATGGGCGCGGGCATGGTGAACCCCGCCGTGCTCCGCAACGTCGGCTACGATCCGGAGGAAGTCCAGGGCTTCGCCTTCGGCTTCGGACTGGAACGCCTGACCATGCTGAAACACCGCATCAACGATCTCCGTATCTTCTCCGATAACGATCTGCGGTTCCTCAAACAGTTCTGAGAAAGGAAGACTGACATGAAACTTTCCCTGTTTAGACTGAAACACTATATCGACATCAGCCTTTCCCCGGAAGAACTCGCCAACGCGCTCACCATGGCCGGACTTGAGGTCGAGGAGATCGAAACGGTCGGCAAGATCCCGGACGGCGTGATCGTCGCGAAGATCATCTCCCGCCGTAAACACGAGAACTCCGACCACCTCTCCATCTGCGAAGTCTTCACCGGCTCCGAAACGCTCCAGATCGTCTGCGGCGCGCCGAACTGCGACGCCGGAAACATCGTCCCGCTCGCTACCATCGGCACCGTCTTCCCGGACGGCGAAGGCGGCACGTTCACGATCAAGAAGGGCAAGATCCGCGGCGTGGAATCCTTCGGCATGATGTGCTCCGCGAAGGAACTCGGCCTCAGCGAGGACCACAAAGGCCTCATGCTGCTCCCCGGCACGTTCGAGATCGGCAAGCCGCTTCAGGACTACGTCCCCACCGACACCGTCTACACGCTCGAGATCACCCCGAACCGCCCCGACTGGCTTTCCTACTGGGGCGTCGCGCGCGACATCGCCGCGCTCGTCGGCGGCGAAGTGAAATTCCCCGCGCCGGAAAGCGTCCCGACCGAGCTCGCCGGCGACTGGAGCAATCTGGTCACGGTCGAGGCTCCGGACCTCTGCCCGCTGTACACCGCGCGCGTCATCCGCAATGTGAAGGTCGGCGAAAGCCCGGCCTGGCTGAAGGCCTCGCTCGCCGCCATCGGCATCCGCCCGATCAACAACATCGTCGACATCACGAACTTCGTCATGATGGAGCTCGGCGAGCCGCTGCACGTGTTCGACATGCGGTTCCTGAAGGGTGAACGCCTCGTAATCCGCCGCGCGAAGGAAAATGAGACCATTACCGCGCTCGACGGCAAACAGTACGACCTCACCGCGAACGACCTGGTCATCGCCGATACGGAAAAGCCCGTCGCGATCGCCGGCGTCATGGGCGGCGAATACTCCGGCGTCGTGGGCGACACCACCGACGTCGTCCTGGAAAGCGCCTGGTTCGATCCGGCGTCCGTCCGCGCGACCTCCCGCCGCCTCGGCCTTTCCTCGGAAGCCTCCTACCGCTTCGAACGCGGCGCCGACCGCGCCATGATCGTCCCGGCCAGCATGCGCGCCTCACAGCTCATCCGCGAGCTCGCCAGCGGCGACGTCGTGTCCCCGCTCGTCACGGTCGCCGAACCCGAAAAGCCCGCGCGCATCATCGACCTCAAGTACGACCGCGTGCGCAGCCTGCTCGGCATGGACGTGAACAACCGCCGGATCGACGACATCCTGCATTCGCTCGGCTTCGCCACCGTCCGCCACTCCGAAAGCGGCGCGTCCTTCAGCGTGCCCACCTGGCGCGACCTCGACGTCATGGGGCCGGCGGACCTCGCCGAGGAAGTCGCCCGCATCCACGGCCTCGACAAGCTCCCCGACGTGCCCATCAAGGCCACGCAGTCCGATATCTCCAGCGACGCCATCCTGCCGGTCACGCACCTGCGCGAAGAGCTCGCCGACGTCGGCCTCTACGAGATCGTCAGCAACAGCATGATGAGCGAAGCTTCCGCCATCCGCGGCGGCATCTTCGAGCCCGCCGACCTGATCCGGCCCAACAACCCGATCAGCCTCGACCTCGCGGTCATGCGCCCCTCGCTGCTCCCGTGCCTGCTGGACGCCGTCCGCTACAACATCGCGCGCAAGAACTTCGACCTCGGTTTCTTCGAGATCGGGCACGTCTTCTGCGCGAACACGGCGAAGTTCCCCGAGGAACGCGACGAGGTCGGCATCGCCATTACCGGCTGCGCTCACCCCGAACGCTACTCCAAGGAACGCGGCCAGCAGCTCGATTTCTTCGACCTGAAGGGCATCATTGAGTCCGTTCTCTCCAGACGCCGCCTCGCATCGTTTGCGTTCGTGCCCGCCGCCGATCCGCGGTTCCTCCCGACCTGCTGCGCCGAGCTCATCATCGACGGCAAGAAGGCGGGCGTGCTCGGCCAGGCGACCGACGAACTGACGAAGGGCATGCGACTCACGACTCCGCTCTTCATCGCGCTGATCCAGCTTGATGCGATCTTCGGCGCGAGCAGGAAGTCCGAATACTACGTCCCCGTTTCCCAGTTCCCGAGCGTCTCCCGCGACGTCGCGTTCATCGCACCCGCCAAACTCCGCAACCAGGACGTCGTCGACTTCATCCGCAAGCTCCATCTGCCCCACCTCGAATCCGTCTCCATCTTCGACGTCTTCGAGGGCAAGGCGATCGGCGAAGGGAAGAAGAGCCTCGCCTACTCGCTCGTGTTCCGTTCCCCGGAACGAACGCTCACCGACGACGAGGTCAACGTCCTCTACGAAAAGGTCCGCAAGAACCTCGCGGAAGGACTTGGAGTCGAACTCCGCTGAGTTCGGAAAGTGTTCGAAAAACAGGTTCTTCGACGTTTTGTGAAATCGTGAGGTAGCCGGAACCCCTGTGCTGTCAAGTCAAAAACCGGCATAAAGCCGCCCACTTCGCGGGCTATTTATTCCGTTTTTGACTGTGACAGCTTCGGGGACCCGTCTGATCGGTCGCTACGGTTTTCTGAAAAAAGTTTCAGAAAACCTTTCTCAACAACAAAACTGGCCGAATCGGACTCTATGTTATAGTGACCAAACTTTAACATGGAGGTGTCCCGATGTCGACCAGTCTACTATACCATACACAGTGTGTCGTTGGATTTCAACATGAATGTTTCGATTTTTCCTATCTGTGTTGTCTTTTGGCATTGTTTGGCCTCTTGGGTTACTTTGGGCTTTGACCGGCAGTCTAAGCTTAATGTACTCCAAGAGGTTTTTCTGCGCAGTAGTTTTTTTGACCTAAAGGTGTATAAGAATGAACCGCAAGAGTTTATGAAGCTCCTGCGGTTCTTTTTTTGCTTTAAAACACCCTTCCGTCTCCCGTTTTGTCAAGATTTGTGACGCAAACGCCTCATCGGGTGCCTTGGTCGGGCAAGCAGACGCCCTTCAACGAGAAGATGTGTTCATTCTTCGTCTTCACAGCCTATATCTTCCTCTTCCCAGGCCACAAGGAGACGAGCAAGTACGAAAAAAAGGATGCTGAGAACACAGCAGGCAAGAGACAATGCCCAGAAAAACTTCAAGGAAAGCCCGGAATCAATCAGCTCAAGATAAATCAGAACCAGCAGCAACGGGAATCCGATGGCAATCAGGATAGCGGATATGATGTAGAGCGGGACTTTTACTTTCATGATAGTTCATTCCCCCATTCAGGCAAGATGAAACATGAAGGTTACACAGGATTGATTGTTCTACTATATCACGTATTATATTTTTTTCAAGTCCATCCGACAAAAGAACGCTCTTTTTGTTGTCAGACAGAACGATAAACGCATCCGCCCGTTCAAAAAAAGTAGCGCGTCTCACGTGACGCCTAAAGATTCCGCGCGCCCGTTCCAGCCCATCGTCCGAAGGATTCATTCCACGATTCCGCACAGTTTTTCCGCTAGAAGTGACAGCATGCTGTTCGTTCCGGTCAAATAAAGGTATCATGCATTTTTTTATAAAAAAAGAGAGAAAAAAAGCGTTTTCCGGTTGATTTTATGCGGATTTCGTGGTATAGTTCACAACGAAATATTCGAGTTAAGGAACAAAGACGGGCTTATGACCGGAAAAACAAGCACAGATTTGAGCTCAGTTCTGCCGCTGGATGCGCGTACCGCGCGCATCGCCGCGGAGTGTGGGACCGTTGCGTCTATGCGGAGGACTTCGTCCAAGCACAACAAAACGCGAGATGGATTCCTTGCTACTGGATATGAACAGGACGAGCTTGACTTCATTGCGCCGCAGGCTGCGGAAAAACACGCGGATCAAACCGGCTCCATTCCCCGCCCTCCCGGTCAAAACCAACCATATCTGAACAGCAACCCAATCTAAGATTCACCATACATCAAAACATCCTACGAAGGAGAAAAACATGAGCAGTCAACTGACGATCGGACTCGATTTCGGTTCCGACAGCGTAAGAGCCGTGCTGGTCGACGTGGAAAACGGCGAAATCCTCGCCTCCTGCGTCCAGAACTACCCCCGCTGGAGCGAAGGCAAATATTGCGACGCTCCGAACAACCAGTTCCGCCAGCACCCGCTGGACTACCTGGAAAGCCTCGAAGTCGTCGTCAAGGGCGTCATGCAGGGGATTGAGAAGGAACGCGTGATCGGCATCGGCGTCGATACCACCGGATCCACCCCGTGCGCCGTGAACAAGGAAGGCATTCCTCTGTCCATGCTGCCGGAATTCGCCGACGACCCGAACGCCATGTTCATCCTCTGGAAGGACCATACCGCCATTTTCGAGGCGGACGAGATTAACGCCTACGCGAAATCCCACGGCGGGACCGACTACACCATGTACGAGGGCGGCATCTACTCCAGCGAATGGTTCTTCGCGAAGATTCTGCACACCCTCCGCATGAGCGAATCCGTCCGCAAGGCGGCATTCAGCTGGGTGGAACACTGCGACTGGATCCCGGCCGAGCTGACCGGCAACATCGACCCGCTGAAGATGGCGCGCAGCCGCTGCGCCGCCGGCCACAAGGCCATGTGGCACGAAAGCTGGGGCGGACTTCCGCCGGAAGAATTCTTCGCCGGACTCGATCCCATGCTTGCCGGACTCCGCGACCGTCTGTTCAAGGACACCGTGACCGGCGACAAGCCCGCGGGCAAGCTCTCCCAGAAATGGGCGGACCGCCTCGGCCTCACCACGAACGTCGTGGTCGCCGCGGGCGCGTTCGACTGCCATTTCGGCGCGGTCGGCGCTCAGATACACGCCTACGACCTGGTCAAGGTCTGCGGCACCAGCACCTGCGACATCCTCGTGGCGCCCCAGGTCAACAACTGCATCCCCGGCATCTGCGGCCAGGTGGACGGCTCCGTGATCCCGGGCATGATCGGCCTCGAAGCGGGCCAGTCCGCGTTCGGCGACGTCTATGCCTGGTTCAAGCGCCTCCTCTCCTACGCCGGTGATGTCAAGATTGCGACAATCGAGAAGGAAGCCGCCACGATCCCGGTCGGCACCACCGGCGTCCTCGCGCTCGACTGGTTCAACGGCCGCCGCACCCCGAACGCCAACCAGAAGCTCACCGGCGCGATCTGCGGCCTCAACCTCGGTACAACCGCCCCGATGGTCTACCGCGCCCTCGCCGAAAGCACCGTCTACGGTGCGCGCGCCATCATCGACCACTTCAAGGCGCAGAACATTCCGATCCGCAATGTCATCATGACCGGCGGCATCAGCCGCAAGTCCCCGTTCATCATGCAGATGTGCGCCGACGTCTTCAACCTCCCGATCAAGATCGCCGCCTGCGACCAGACCTGCGCGCTCGGCAGCGCCATGTTCGGCGCGGTCGCCGCCGGACACTACGCCCGCGTGGAAGACGCGATGGAGAAGATGGGCGCCGGATTCGACGCGGAATACACGCCGAACAAGGAAGTCGTCCAGCTGTACGAAGAACTCTATCAGCGCTACCTCAGATTCGGCCGCTCGATGGAGAAGGAAGGACTCTGATCCATGAAATTCGCATCCCTTCGCAAAGAGTGCTACGAGGCCAACATGGAGCTGCCGAAGCTCGGCCTCGTCATCTACACGTTCGGCAACGTCAGCTGCATCGACCGCAAGAAAGGCGTTTTCGCCATCAAGCCGTCCGGCGTCGACTACGACAAGCTCACGCCCGAGGACATCGTGATCGTCGGTCTCGACGGCAAGATCGTCGACGGCAAGCTCCGCCCCTCCAGCGACACCAACACCCACCTCGAACTGTACAAGGCGTTCCCGTCCGTCGGCGGCATCGTCCACACCCACTCCACGTTCGCCGTGGCGTGGGCGCAGGCCGCCCGCGCCGTGCCCCTGTACGGCACCACCCATGCGGACCATCTCGCCGCCGACATCCCCTGCACGGAATTCATGGCCGACGACCGCATCCGCAACGACTACGAGACCGAGACCGGCCTTCAGATTATCGACTGCTTCAAGAAGCACAAGCTGAAAGCCGCCGAGATCCCCATGGCGCTCGTCGCCGGTCACGGTCCCTTCACCTGGGGCGCGACCGCCGCAAAGGCGGTCTACCACGCCCGCGTCCTCGAAGAACTCTGCAAGATGGCGTTCGTCACCGAGTGCGTGAACCCCAAGGTCCCGCGTCTGAAAGATTCTCTGATCCAGAAACATTACAACCGTAAACACGGAAAGGATGCCTATTATGGCCAAAATTGATTTCAGTAAGTACACGATCCGGTTCATCACCGGCAGTCAGCACCTCTACGGTCCGGAAACCCTGAAGCAGGTCGCCGACAACGCGAAAAAAGTCGTCAAGGCGCTGAACGCTTCCAAAGAGATCCCGATCAAGATCGAGTGGGTCCCCACCGTGAAGCTCAACGAGGAAGTCGTCGCCGCCATTCAGGAAGCGAACGCCGACCCGAAGTGCATCGGCGTCATCTGCTGGATGCACACCTTCTCCCCCGCCAAGATGTGGATCAACGGCCTCAAGATCCTCAACAAGCCCATGCTCCACCTGAACACCCAGGGCAACCGCGACATTCCGTGGACCACGATCGACATGGACTTCATGAACCTGAACCAGGCCGCGCACGGCGACCGCGAGTTCGGCTTCATCTGCACCCGCCTCGGCCTCAACCGCAAGGTCGTCAACGGCTACTACGCCGACCCCGTCGTCCAGCATGAGATCGGCGTGTGGGCGCGCGTCGCCGCCGCATGGGCCGACTCCCAGACCATGAAGGTCGCCCGCATCGGCGACAACATGCGCGAAGTCGCCGTGACCGAAGGCAACAAGGTCTCCGCCCAGATCCAGTTCGGCTACTCCTGCAACGGCTATGCCGTGCCGGACGTCCTGAAGTTCATCGACGCCGTCACCGACAAGGAAGCCGAAAAACTCGTCAAGAAGTATTTCGACCTCTACACCGTACCGAAGAAAGGCGCCGCCGAGAAGAAGTCCTTCCTCGCCGCCGCAAAACAGGAAATCGGTCTCCGCGCCTTCCTCGAAGACGGCGGATTCACCGCGTTCACCACCACGTTCGAGAACCTCTACGGCCTCGACCAGCTCCCCGGCCTCGCCTGCCAGCGCCTCATGGAAGAGGGCTACGGCTTCGGCGCGGAAGGCGACTGGAAGACAGCCGCGTTCCTCCGCACCGCGAAAGTCATGGCGGCCGGACTCCCCGGCGGCGTCAGCTTCATGGAAGACTACACCTACCACTTCGAAAAGGGCCGTGAACGCGTCCTCGGCGCGCACATGCTTGAAGTCTGCCCGTCCATCGCGGCCGGCAAGCCATCCCTTGAAGTCCATCCGCTCGGAATCGGCGGCAAGGCCGACCCCGCCCGCCTCGTCTTCACCACGAAGCCCGGCCCGGCGATCAACGCCACCGTCATCGACCTCGGCGACCACTTCCGCCTGATCGTGAACGAGCTCGAGATCGTCAAGCCCGACAAGAAGCTCGCCAAGCTCCCGGTCGCCAGCACGGTCTGGATCCCGAAGCCGAACCTGCACGAAGGCGCGCGCCGCTGGATCGAAGCCGGCGGAGCCCACCACAGCGTGAACGCGCCGTCCCTCACCACGGAATACATGGAAGACTTCGCCCGCATGGCTGGCATCGAGATCGTCGAGATCAAGTAAGTTTTCCGCGTTCCGAAAAAGCGCAATTCAGGGACTGCCGCAAAACCTCTGCGGGATGCAGCAGTCCCATTCCCTAAACACGGGAAACCAATCATGAAAAAACAAGTCAGATGCTTCACTTTGGTCGAGCTTTTCATTGTGCTCGTAGGAGTTGTTGTCGCTTTTGGCTTGATGCTTCTCCCCGCCCTCATCCGCGTCAGGGAACATGAAAGAAAGATCAACTGCACCAGCCACCTTTCCCAAATCGGCAAAGCCTTCTTCCAGTATGCCATGAGCTATGACGACTGGTATCCGACCGTCAGAAGTTACAGAACGGAGACTGTTTTAAGGAGAGCTTATGCTGACCCCACAGGAGAAGAAGCCAAGATGTATGAGAGACCCGTAGATGGCGGCAAATGGCTTGGCGCGGACAGCTGCAAAGCTTTTACGCTCCTCTTTGACGCCGATCTTCTGCACGACCCGAAAGTTCTCATCTGTCCCTGCAACAAAAAAGTCTCTGCTGCTATACGGGGCCAGTCCCTCTCCGGTCACGTCAGCTATCAGTGGTGCGACGGACAAGTTGCCTTTGACGCCGTTTTATCTCCGGTAGCCGCCGACGGTGCGAACAACCACTCCTCTTCCAGCTACTTTAACTTTGTCCGAGGCGATGGTTCCGTCGGGCTCGCGAAAGGCAATGGCTCTATGAAATGGTATGAGGATAAGGCCATCAAGGATTTCTGCAGGTCTCCGAAAGATCTTCCGGATTACAGCTTCTGATCTTTCTCTTCGGGACCGGGTTCAAAACCGGAGGACCTCCTTCTAAAAACATTGGGGCTGTTGCCGGGCGATGAGGTTTTGCAGCAGCCCCTTTGCATAATACCGCTTCCATCTGACCGGGAAACCGTCTTTTTCACGTTTTTTAACGTTAAAAGTTCGCGGAAAGCTGAAAAAAGCCGAAAAATGTTTTCTTCTCTCTTGATTTCTCTACGCACGCATGATATATTAGCCCATCGAAATCCCTAACCTAAATATAAAAAACAAACCCGGAGCACAAGAAATGACGATTGTCTCGTTCATCCTGTTCCTCGCCTTCGCCGGTGCCCTCACCTGGTTCATCGTGCGAAAACAAGACGTTGGCTCGAACACCGGCTTCTTCCTCGCCGGCCGCAGCCTCACGTACCCCCTGATCGCGGCGTCCCTGCTGCTCACCAACCTCTCCACCGAACAGATGGTCGGACTGAACGGTTCCGCGTTCCGCCAGGGCCTCTGCGTGATGGCGTGGGAAGTGGTGGCCGTGGTCTCCCTCGTCGCGATGGCATGGTTCTTCCTGCCGAAGTTCCTGAAGAGCGGCGTGACCACCGTGCCGGAATACCTGGAGCTGCGCTACGGCAAGTCCACGGGCACGATCGCGAACGCGATCTTCCTGTTCTTCTACGTCTTCCTTCTGCTCCCGCTGATCCTGTACACGGGCGCCGTCGCCCTGAAGCAGATCCTCGACTTCCAGACGCTCCTCCCCGGCCTCAGCGACACGGCGATCCTTTGGATCGCGATCTGGCTGATCGGCCTCATGGGCTGCGCCTATTCGCTGTTCGGCGGCCTCCGCACCTGCGCCGTGCTTGACACCATCAACGGCATCGGCCTCCTCATCGGCGGCTTCATGATCGTGTTCTTCGCCCTGAGCAAGGTCTCCGCGATCAACGGCGGCGAACTCTCCCTCATGCAGTCCCTCTCCGAGGTCAAGAACGCCCACGCCGACATGTTCAACACCTTCGGCCGTCCGAAATCCGAAGTCCCGTTCGGCACGCTCTTCACCGGCGTCCTCATCATCAACATGTTCTACTGGTGCACCAACCAGCAGATCATCCAGCGCACGTTCGGCGCGAAGGGCCTCGCCGAAGGCCAGAAGGGCGTCCTGCTCTGCGGTCTCCTGAAGCTCCTCGGCCCGCTGTACCTCGTGCTCCCCGGCATGATCGCGTTCTACTTCGCCTGCAAAGGCCTGCTTGACCTCGACATGAACTCCTCCGCGCTCGCCTACGGCAAGCTCGTCACGTTCGTGCTGCCGAACTGGCTCGCCGGCTTCTTCGGCGCGGTCCTCATCGGCGCGGTCCTCTCCAGCTTCAACGGCGCTCTGAACTCCTCCTGCACCCTGTTCAGCATCGGCTTCTACAAGGGCCTCATCAATCCGCAGGCGGAAGACAAGAAGGTCGTCCGCTCCGGCCGTATCTTCGGTCTCATCATCGCCGTCCTCTGCATGTGCGGCGCTCCGCTCCTCGCGAACACCTCCAGCATCTTCGACTACCTCCAGAAGACCAACGGCATCTACAACATCCCGCTGTTCGCCATCATCGTGGTCGGCATGCTCACCAAGTTCGTGCCGAAGATGGCCGCCAACGTCGCCCTCTTCGTCGGCGTCGTCCTGATCGCCTTCCTCACCTTCGGCGATCCCGCCACCGTGCAGAAAGTCACCGGCGGCATGAACATCTACCACGTCGACACCATCGTCTTCCTGATCCTCGTCGCGATCATGGGCATCTGGTCCTTCGTCGCTCCACGCAAGGAAGCGTTCGTCCAGCAGGACGCCAAGGCCGTCGACATGACCCCGTGGAAGTTCTCCTGGGTCGCCGGCGGACTCCTCCTCGTCCTCGTCGGCCTCATCTACGCCAGCTTCGCCGACTTCAGTGCGCTGAAGGATAACGACACCGAGCCCGTGCCGTATCACTGGGAACTCATCGCCACCGACATCGCCAACAAGGAAATGACCGCCCTCGAGATCGACGAAACCGAACAGGGCATCATCATCACCGAGATCAAGGCGTCCATCGACGAGTTCGACAAGAGCGACAAGAAGCCCGCCGACACCGCCGTCACGCGCAAGATCGTCTACCAGACCATCGGCAAGCACTACGCCAAGGCCAACGGCATCTCCGACGCCCACCTCGAAGCCTTCAACAAGCTCGTCGAGCGCGAAGCCGCGAAGAGTGCGAAGGAAGCCGACGACATCAAGGCCGCGACCGAACCCGCCATCAAGAAATTCTTCAAGGCCGTGATCGAGGGTATCGAGGAAAGCGCGGAAGCCGTCAAGAAGGATACCGAAAAGGCAGCCGGCGATGCCAAGAAGGATGCCGAGAAGGCAGCCGATGATGCAAAGAAGGAGGGCGAAGGCGCTCTCGATTCCGTCAACAAAGGCGTCGAAGGCGTTTCCAACGGCGTCGGTCAGGCTCTTGGAGGCGCGGTCGACTCCGTCAGCCAGGGCATCCAGGGCACGCTCGACGGCATCTCAAATACGTTCAACAACCGCTGATCTGGTTTCCTGACCAGACCAGCCAAGGGTATCCCGGGCGTCCGGACTCGTTTCGGACGCCCGTTTTAGCCTGAATCAAAATAAGCAACATCCAATTCGATTCACTTCGAACAGAACAGAAAGGAGATCCCCCTGTTATGTTCTCCCTCAAACACACTTTCCTCATCCTGTCCGCGGTCGCGCTGTCCGCAACAGCGGTCCAGCTCGCGGCCCAGGATGCTGCGCCGAACGCCGCTTCGTCCGAACAGAAAGCGGAGGAAGAACCCGGAAGTCTGATCCGTCGGGGCATCGAATCGCTCAAGAAAGGCGCGGCGGACATCAATGCGGGCACAAGCGGACTCGTCAAAGAAGGCATCGACAACGCGAAGGACGAGGCAAAGGAGCTTGTCAGGAAAGGCAGAGAAGAGTACAGAAAAGGCGTCGATGACATTGGAAAGGGCGTCGATGAACTCAAAAACAACATTGATGAACTTCTCAGCATAGACAGGTATTATACAGACAAGGCATGGAGAGAGGCAGAAGAGATCAAGAACGCGGCGGACGAACTGATCAAGTCCTCCATTGACACCATCAATGAAGAGTCCCGGGAATTTGCCGGGAAAAGCGTTGAAACGTACAGAAAAGGAGTCGAACAGCTCAAATCGTCTGCGAAGGAAGTCAAGGCCGCGGCGGATGGGTACGTGAAGGCTTTCAATGCCGAACAAACAGCCACGGCGGTAGAGTATGCAAGGAAGATCAGGAAGGGCGCGGAAAATATGAAGAAAGGCGTCGAGGACCTGAAAAAAAGCGCGGAAAGCATGAAGAACGGCGCGGAAGAACTTGCCGGAAAAGGCGTCAACAAGCTCAAAGATATGACGGGCTATGAAGCCGCCGAGGAATACAGAAAAGCGGCGGAAGAGTATCGGAAGGCAGCCGAGGAATACCGGAGGGCCGCCGAAGAATACAGGAGAAAGCTTCAAGCGGTCGAAGCCGGCATGTCCGGCGACAAAAAGTAACGCCGAATTTGTTTATTCTCTCCCCATTTCCGGGGAGTTTACCATTTTTGCAATCTCAAACATCTGATTCAGTCCAACAGTAAGAAAGGAGCGATGAATCATGTTCTCCCTCAAACGTTCTCTCCTCGTCCTGTCCGTCGCCGCGATGGCCGCGGCAGCGGTCCAGCTCACGGCGCAGGACCAGCAACAGAACCGTCCCCGCCGTCAGCGCCAGCAGGGCGAAAACGCCCAGCCCGGACAGCAGGGCCCGCGCCGTCAGCGTCCCGACGGCCAGTTCGGCGGCCAGCGCGGCCAACGCGGCCAGCGCGGTCAGCGTCCCCAAGGCGACCGTCCGCAGCCTGATGCCGCCCAGCCCGCCGCTTCCGCCACCGGCGACGTGAAGCCCATCGGCGAATACAAGCCGGCCGACAACCCGGTCTTCAAGCACAAATACACCGCCGACCCGGCGCCCGTGGTGATCGGCGACACGCTCTGGCTCATCACCAGCCATGACCACACCGCCGAGAACGGCCGTCCGAACCCGAACTACACGATGAAGGACTGGTGCCTCTTCTCCACGAAGGACATGAAGACCTGGACGGAATGGCCCGCCCCGATCCCCGTGTCCGATTTCAAGTGGGACACCACGCACACCGCCTACGCCGCGCAGATGATCACGCGCAACGGCAAATACTACCTCTACACCAGCACCAACGGCGCGGGCATCGGCGTGGCCGTCGCGGACAAGCCGGAAGGCCCCTACAAGGACGCCATCGGCAAGCAGCTCGTGAAGCCGGAAGACTGCTTCGCCACCCAGCACTCCTGGGCGTGCATCGACCCGACCGTCCTGATCGACGACGACGGCCAGGCGTACCTCATCTGGGGTAACGGCCACTGCTACTACGCCAAGCTCAAGGAAAACATGATCGAGCTCGACGGCCCGGTGAAGAGCCTCGACGTCGACTGGAAGCAGTACCGCTTCACGGAAGGCCCGTGGATCCACAAGTACAACGGCAAATACTACCTCACTTACGCCTCCGGGTTCATGCCCGAGCGCATCGCCTACGCCATGGCGGACAGCATTGACGGCCATTTCGAGGCGAAGGGCATCCTCTGCGAGGGCAACAAGAACACCAGCACCAACCACCCCGGCATCGCGCAGTTCAACGGCCAGTGGTATTTCTTCTACCACGACGGCACGCTCCCCGGCGGCGGCAGCTACAACCGCTCCGTCTGCATCGACAAGCTCGAGTACAACGCAGACGGCACCATGAAGCCCATCGTGATGACCAAGGAAGGCATCTTCTCCGGTAATTCCGCAGCTTCCGAGGGCGGCACGATGACCAATCCGGTCGACGTCAAGACGACAGGCAACCCGCTCTTCAAGGACGTCTGGACCGCCGACCCCGCCGCGCTCGTCGTCGGCGACACGCTGTACCTCTACGCCGGACACGACGACGCCCACGGACGCGAGATGTTCACGATCAAGGCGTGGCGTGCCTACTCCACGAAAGATCTCGTGAACTGGAAGTCCTACGGCGACGTGCTCACCTCCACCGATTTCCCGTACGGCCAGAAGAACACCTGCTGGGCCGCGCAGGTCGTGAAGAAGGGCGACACCTATTACTGGTACGTCACCATCCGCAACGACAAGTACGGCGGACAGTCCATCAACGTGGCAACCTCCGACAACCCGGTCGGCCCGTGGAAAACCTATGAAAAGCCCGTGGTCACCGACAACCTGACCAACGGATTCATGGGCTGGAACGACATCGACCCGACCTGCCTCATCGACGACGACGGCACCGCCTGGCTCTGCTGGGGCAACGGCAACTGCTATCTCGCCAAGCTCAAAGACAACATGCTCGAGCTCGACGGCGAGATCACCGACCTGAAGATGCAGAGCTACGAGGAAGGCCCCTGGCTCTACAAGCGCAACGGCCTCTACTACTGCATCTACGCCTCCCGTCCCTACCGTGACGAAGCCAACCACAAGGAGCCTCAGGGCAGCGAGGTCATCGCCTACGCCACCGCCGAAAAGATCACTGGTCCGTGGACCTACCGCGGACAGGTCACCGGATCCGCGCGCAACAGCTTCACCATCCACCCCGCCGTGGTCGATTTCAAGGGACGCACGTTCCTCTTCTACCACAACGCCGCGCTCTCCATCAACGGCGAAGGCGGCGCGCTCGGACGCCGTGCGGTCTGCGTGGACGAGATGTTCTTCAACGAAGACGGCACGATCAAGCCCGTCCGCCAGACGAACGAAGGCATTCAGGAGCCGGTCAAGTAATCTCGGAGCGTTTCAGACGCATTTTCCTGTAAAAACACAGCCGTCCGGTCAGTCAATGGCCGGGCGGCTTTTTCATGGTCTGAAGAGGAAGGGGGAAGGAGAATGCCCGTGTCCGGGCACAAAAAAAGCGGACGCATCGGAAACGCGTTCGCATGCAATTCTCAAAAGTGGCTGCCCGTCCAGGACTCGAACCTAGACTAAATGAACCAGAATCACTTGTGCTACCATTACACCAACGGGCAGTGAATGAGATAATAATATAGCCGCATTCATGAAAAATGCAAATCGAAAACGCGGACATCATCGAAAAAATATGAAAAAAGGGAGAAAAACGCAGATGGTCTTCCGGCGTTTCAGCCCGGTCCGGGCAGTCCGTATCCGTCCGGAATCTCAGGATAATAACGGAGTAAACACAAATGGCAGTTGATTTTATGCACGTCCGCGTGTATATTATATGCTCCATGTTTTTTTGAGAAAGGACACTGCTCATGGAAACGAAACCGAAAAAGACATTCCGTTGCGACATCGCGTTCGACGAATGCAAGGGCTGTTCCCGCTGCGTCGAAGCGTGTCCGCGTTCCCTCCTCAAACTCGGCGACGCCATCAACATGATGGGCTTCCCCGCCGCCGTCTACGCCGGCGAAGGCTGCATCGGCTGCGGCGCATGCTACTACAGTTGCCCGGAACCCGGCGCGATCACGATCGTCGAGATCACGGAAGACTGAAAGGAGTCTGAACATGAATAGAACCAACCGCGTGCTTCTGAAAGGCAACGAGGCGGCCGTGTACGGCGCCCTGCTCGCCGGATGCGAATGCTACTTCGGATACCCGATCACGCCCGCCAGCGAGATCGCCCACGCCTCCGCCCGTCTTTTCCCGGCCATGGGCCGCGTCTTCATCCAGGCCGAATGCGAAATCGCCTCCATCAACATGGTGATGGGCGCTTCCGCCGCCGGCAAACGTGTCATGACCGCGTCCAGCGGCCTCGGCATCAGCCTCAAACAGGAAGGCGTCTCCTACATCGCCACGGCGGAACTGCCCTGCGTCATCGTCGACGTGATGCGCGGCGGCCCCGGCCTCGGCAACATCTCCCCCGAACAGGCCGACTACAACCAGGTCGTGAAGGGCGGCGGACACGGCGGCTACCGCTGCATCGTGCTCTCCCCCGGCTCCGTGCAGGAAATGTGCGACCTGACCATGCACGCGTTCGACCTCGCCGACAAATACCGTACCCCGGTCTACGTCCTCACCGACGGGATGATCGGT
The DNA here is from genome assembly GCA_902762495.1 of uncultured bacterium. Classification (GTDB taxonomy): domain Bacteria; phylum Verrucomicrobiota; class Lentisphaeria; order Victivallales; family UBA1829; genus UBA1732. The sequence goes on from CACWOL010000025.1 coordinate 21,458, forward strand.
CAGATGATGGAAAAGCTCGAGCTGCCGGAACCGAAGCCGCGCCGCATGCCGCCCGCCTGGTCGCTCGACCGCGACGTCAGCGCCGACAACTGGATCAGCTCCATCTACATGGACCCGGTTGACCTCGAAGAGACGAACCGCCGCCTCAACCGCAAGTACGACGAAATCCGCGCGAAGGAACAGCTCGTCGAGGAGTTCATGATGGACGATGCGGAATACGCTTACGTCGCGTACGGCATCGCCTCCCGCATGGCGCGTTCCGCCGTCGACGAGCTCCGCAAGCAGGGCGTGAAGATCGGCCTCGTCCGTCCGAAAACACTCTTCCCGTTCCCCGAAAACGCGCTCCGCAAGGCCGTCAAAAACGGCGTGAAGCAGTTCTTCTCCGTCGAAATGAGCAACGGCCAGATGATCGACGACGTCCGCCTCGCCATCGAGTGCGCGCGCCCCGTCTCCCTCATCAACCGCATGGGCGGCAACGTGCCGACCGTGGAAGAAATCGCGAAACGCACGATGGATGCGATCAAAGGAGGAAAGTGATCATGAGCGAGAAAATCAAACTGGGCCGTCCCGCGGGATTCTTCGACGTCTTCGAACGCCGTCCGGGCGCCATCAAGAAAAATATGCACTACTGCCCCGGCTGCGGCCACGGCGTCCTTCATAAGCTCATCGCGGAAGCCATCGCCGACCTCGGCATCACGCACCGCGTGGTCCTGGCCGCGCCCGTCGGCTGCGCAGTCTTCGCCTACTATTACTTCAAGTGCCGTTCCATCCAGTGTGCCCACGGCCGCGCGCCCGCCGTCGCGACCGGCCTCACCCGTTCCAACCCGGACGACGTGATCATCTCCTATCAGGGCGACGGCGACCTGGCGTCCATCGGGTTCAACCACATCCTGCAGGCGGCGAACCGCGGCGAGAACATGACCGTGTTCTTCGTGAACAACGCGATCTACGGCATGACCGGCGGCCAGATGGCCCCGACCACGCTGCCCGGCCAGAAGACGCAGACCAGCCCGCTCGGACGCGACGTCCTGGAGACCGGCTACCCGATCCGCGTGTGCGAAATGATCTCGCAGTTCGACGCGCCCGTGTACGTGGAACGCTGCGCGCTCACCAGCTTCAAGAACATCATGGCCGCGCGCCGCGCCGTCCGCAAGGCGCTGCAGAACAGCATGGACAAGAAGGGTTTCTCCCTCGTCGAATTCCTCTCCGGCTGCCCGGTCAACCTGAAGATGAACGCCCACGACATGAGCGAGTTCATCGAGACGAAGATGACGAAGTTCTTCCCGCTGGGCGTCTACCTGGACCGCGCAGCGGAACGCGAACCGATCGTCCGCGCCGAAATGAACTACGACGCCGACAAGATCAAGAGCCTGCTCTATCCTGAAGAGATTCAAAGCGAGCTCGGCGACTACAAGGTCTCCTCACCCGTGTTCGACAGGGAATGTCGCGTGAAGATCAGCGGATTCGGCGGGCAGGGCGTGCTCTCGCTCGGCTACATCCTCGCCATCCTCGGCAAACAGCGCAATTTCAATGTCTCCTGGCTCCCGTCCTACGGCCCGGAAATGCGCGGCGGCACCGCCAACTGCTCCGTCGTCTTCTCCAAGTCGCACATCGGCTCGCCCGAAGCCGCCGAAAACTGCGACATGCTCGTCTGCATGAACCAGCCGTCCGTCGAGAAGTTCCTGCCCATCCTGAAGGCCGGCGGCGTCCTCGTCTACGATTCCTCGACCGTCAAGCTGCCCGAAGGCGCGGCGAGGGACCACTACGTGTACGGCCTGCCCGCGTCCGACCTGGCGAACCACCTCGGCGACCTCCGCGCGGCCAACACGGTCATGCTCGGCGCCATCGCGGCCGTCATGGCGGACAACTTCCTGAACGACGCGGACAAGGCGAACCTCGACACCGCCATGATCGAGGCCGTCCGCGAGATGTTCGCGAAGAAGGCGAAAGCCGCCGACATCAACATCGAGGCGTACAAGACCGGCAAGGAGAAAATCGAGTTCAAGTCCGTCCCGAAGGCCTGAGCCCGGAATTAAGACATATCACTCCCCTCATCATTCACGATCCCACGAGATGAAAGCGAGGCGTCCATGAACAGAATCTACTACTTTTCATCGACCGGCAACACCCTGGCGGCCGCGCGCGAATTCGCGGCGAAGCTCGGCGATACGGAACTCCTTTCCATCGCCGACCTCGACCGCGCCGGAGAGGTCGATCTCTCCGATGCGGACACCGTAGGCATCTTCTTCCCCGTGTACTGCTTCGGGCTGCCGGGGATCGTCCAGAAATTCATCTCCCGGATCGTGAAGGGGAGCGGCAAATATGTCTACTCGCTGTGCACCTGCGGCGGCATGAAGGGCTCCGCGGCGTATATCCTGGAGGCGCTGCTGAAGGAACGCGACATCAAGCTCGCGATCTCGTTCAGCCTTACTATGCCTTCCAACTACATCCCGCGCTCCATCCCGGTCTCCGAAAACCGTATGGAGAAGCTTTTCGCGAAGGCGTCCCGCGACATCGTGTACGCCGTGCGAGCCGTGAAGAAACGCAAGACCGAGGCACTCCTGCACGTGTTCCCGTTCGACGTCTTCGGCGATGCCGTGGCGCAGAAGGCCGTCGCGTTCCTCTCGAACTACGACCGCTATTTCTGGGTCACGGACAAGTGCGATTCCTGCGGCCTCTGCGAGAAGATATGCCCCGACTCCAACATCATCATGATGAACGGCATCCCGACCTGGCACGGCCACTGCGAGCACTGCCTCGGCTGTCTCCAGTGGTGCCCGAAGGAGGCCATCCAGTTCCGCAAGGTCACGCTGAAGTACAAACGCTACCACCATCCCGCCGTCAAGGCCGAGGATATGATCCTGAAAATCTGCCGCTGAAGAAAGGAGCCGGGCCATGAACAACGACCTTATTCAACTCATCATGACGCGCACGAGCATCCGCGCATTCCAGGACAAACCCGTCTCCGACGAGACGGTCGAAGTGCTCCTGAAAGCCGCGATGGCGGCTCCCTCTGCGAAGAATTCCCGGCCGTGGTCGTTCGTCGTCATCCGCAACCGCGCCTTGCTCGAAAAGCTCGGCGACAGCCTGCCCAACGCAAAGATGACAGCTACCGCGCCCGTCGCGGTCGTGATCTGCGGCGCGCTCGACAAAGCTCTCCCCGGCGAGGCGCGCGAATACTGGATCCAGGACGCAGCCGCCGCGACCGAAAACTTCCTGCTCGCTGTTCACGCGCTCGGTCTCGGCGCGGTCTGGACCGGCGTACACCCCATCTCCGAACGCATCCGCATCATCAAGGACGCCCTGCGTCTCCCTGACGGCATTGAGCCGTTCTGCCTGATCCCGTTCGGGTATCCGGCAGTTCCCGCCGCGGTGAAGGACAAATGGGATCCCTCCATTGTCCATCAGGACACCTGGTAATTCCATATTCCTCTCTTGATTCCATTTTTCAGAAGGGGCAAATCGTACTGTTGTGCGGTTTGCCCTTGTTCTGTATGCCGAAGTCCGTTTGCTCGACACACAAAAAAGGATAACAATGAACATATTGTGTCACCAAAGGCAAAAAAAAGATAGACTAATGTTGTATAAAACCTAAAATACCCAAAAAACGAAACTACTCTTTTTCTTTCTTTCCTGATTCCTTGCAGTGATTTACCTAACATGGTCTCAATAATATCATTCCTGTATAATCTTTTATTTGACAAGGTGATTTCATGAGATTAAAAACGGCCTGTTTATCAAATAATCCATACATTGTGTTAAATAATACATTTTCATTTTTTCGCCTTTGCGGTATATTAATAAGACAAAAGCCACACTGTTTGTCCACATCGTTTCAAATAACATAAAAACCTCCGGCTGCGCCCTGCGGAATGTCCCGTTCCCGTCCGGCTCGGCCATGCTGGAACAACCCGAAGGCAGTCCTATGAAAAAACAATTCTTAGCAGTCACATCCTGTCGCAAACTCCTTTTCATCGCGGATCGGATTCGTTCCACGTCCGTGGGTGTGTTCGGTCTCGACGGCGATTATTCATTCGCGCAGTTCCCCATCGTGAAATACTTCCTGGAGAATCCGGATTCGGTGCCCCAGATCAAACGTCTCTCGGAGTATTCCGGCCTCAGCTCCGGCGCGATCTCCCAGGCGGTCGACCTGTACGTCGCGAGCGGCATCATAGAACGCAAGTCTATCCCCGAGAACCGCCGCAGCACCGGCGTGATGCTGTCCTCGAAGGGCAAATCCCTGCGGAACACCACGATCGCCCTGCTCGCGAAGCGTTTCTCCGCCTTCGAATCCTCGCTCGACCCGAACACGCTCGCGAAATTCCGCGAAGTGCTGAGTTTCCTCTATCAGTCCAGAACCGGCTCCGAGCATCTCGCCGCGAAGCACGTCGCCGACCTCTGCAAGCTTCCGTCCGAGCCGATCCCGATCCCGGCCGGCGAGACCGCGCCCGCCAAGCTGCCCTCCTGGCTGCTCCTGATCCATTTTGTGGACGCTCTCCGTTTCCCCGTGATGCACCACCATTACGTGTCCCGTTCCGGCCGCACCACGCTCGGTAAGCTTCGCATCCTGAACTACCTCTTCGCCATCCACGGCCGCAAGACTCTGCCGATGATCAAGGACTTCGCGGACCGCTTCCACCTGCCGTCTGCCGCCGTCACGCAGACGCTGAACGCGCTGTACGCCGATGGCCTGGTCAACCGCATCCCGGGCCCGAAGGACCGCCGCGTCACGCTGATCAGCCTCACGGACAAGGGCGAGCATCTCTACCGCGTCTGCACGGCCTCCTATGTGCGTTTTATGAAGGAAGTGTTCGACAAGCTCCCGCAGGACCAGGTCGAAGCCTTCGTTGCCGCGCTCGAAGCCATGGCGACCTTCCTCACCAGGGAACGCTTCGTTTCCCCGTACGCCGTCACGGTCGAATCGCTCTATCCCCCGATCTCCGAAGCTGAAACGGATATCGACGTCGAAGCCGAAGCGGCGGAGATCGAAAAGACCAAGCTCGACTGAAAGCATTGATCCGGAACGGCAGTTTTGTTTTTTCTCCGTTCCGGTCAGCCTTCGTATAATATCGCCCGGATTTCCCGCGCATCCTGCCGGAAACCGGGCATTTTCTGTCTCTTATTCGCCTGTCTCTGCTTGACTTTTTCACGGAAACGCTGTATAATACAGAACGATCATCGTCTTATTTCATCTTCTTTTCATAACCCGATACAACCCAAAGGAACACCATGAAACACCTCAGACTCTTCGCCTGTGCGGCGGCCCTCGCCGTCCTCTGCGGCTGCGCCAGCACCGGCGCTTCCACCGACTCCACCCGTACCGCCTTCCCCGACAACGCGTTCAAGGAGATTCCGCAGGAATACTTCAGCGTCTGCGAGAAGGGCGGCGTCATCAAGGACTTCAAGTACACGACGCGCGACAACCAGACCGCCGGCAGCCCCGAGTTCGAGAAATCCGGCCTCGTGTATCTGCCCTACGGCTACGACGAGAACGACTCGTCCACCCGCTACAACGTGCTGTACCTGATGCACGGCGGCGGCGACAATCCCGGCTGGTACTTCGGCGGAGCGGGCCAGAACACCCGTCTCAAAAACGTGATCGACCATCTGATCGCGAACGGCGAGATGAAACCGCTCATCATCTGCGCGCTCTCCTACTACACGCAGTACAGCAACGACGCCACGAAGAACTGCATCGACTTCCACTACGAGCTCGACAAGGACGTGATCCCGGTCTTCGAGAAGCAGTACCGCACCTACGCCAAGGACGTCTCGCAGGAAGCGCTCGACGCCTCCAGATGGCATCGCGGCTTCGGCGGATTCTCCATGGGCGCCTGCGCCACCTGGTCCGTCTTCGAGCACTGCCTCGGCGAAATGGGCTACTTCATCCCGATGAGCGGCGACTGCTGGGCCATTGGACGCGGCAAGTCCGCCGAATCCGCAAAGTATCTCGCCGATTCGGTCGTCAAGAACGGCAAGACCGCGAACGATTTCTACATCTACTCCGGCTGCGGCCGCAACGACGTCGCGGAGCCGAACATGACCCCGATGATCAATGAGATGAAGAAGTATCCCGAGATCTTCAAGTATTGCGACAACTTCAAGGATGGCAACCTCTACCAGATGGTCTACGAACGCGGCGGACACGACATCAACTCCGTCATGCGCGTGATGTACAACGGTCTGCCGAAAATGTTCGACTGAGCTCCCGCTCCATAGCTTTTGTAAGCTCGTCCGCCGGCCCCGGTTTTCGTCCGGCGGACTTTTTGAAACAGCAACAAGGGACTCTCCGGCAGACGGCGTGTTGCCTGAGATTCTTCAATCAAAAGTTCTACCCACCAATGAGTACTGCGACTGATACGGATTCCGCCCGCCTGAAACGGGACTGGCGGATCAAGTTCGCTCTTCTGACGGCAGGCGTGCTCTTTGCGATCGCGTCGTGCATCAACGCCCCGGCCTATGCGTATGAGGACGGGTGCATCGTCCTGCAACACCTCGGGACCGTGGTCCTGCTGATCCCTCTGGCACTGGAACTGAAGCATCAGAGGATGAGCGTGTCCGCCTGCGTCGGGCTTTTCCTGTTCACCTGCGTTCATATCGTGGGGGCCAGATACCTTTATTCCAACGTCCCGTACGACAAATGGGCGAAGACAGTCCTGAACGTCGACCTCGACCTTGAGGGACAATGGGAGATCAAGGCCGTGGGAACGGGCGTGATCCACGGGAACAAGTTCGACAGGATGGTGCATTTCTCGTTCGGGCTGCTCCTGTTCCCGTTCATCTACCAGCTGACGAAACGCCTGATGAAGGACCTCAAACCCGTTTATGCGCTTCTCTTCGCGTGGCTGGCCATTCAGTCGGCGAGCATGATCTACGAACTGTTCGAGTGGTTCCTCTCCCTCGTCCTGAGCCCGGAAAACGCCGAGAACTACAACGGACAGCAGGGTGACATGTGGGATGCACAGAAAGATATGGCGCTGGCTCTGGGCGGGTCCACGATCTCCGCGCTGTGGATCTTCTTCGCCGGGAAGATGTGGCGAAGATCGCAGCAGGGTAAATCCGGCGATGAATCCTCTTCGGATTGAGGGCTGAACCGGATCCGCATTTGCCGGCTTCGGAGGCCCGGACAGCAGTTTCTCTTCGGGGACGCCCTCAAAGCGCGGGGAATGTGTCGACAATATCTCAGGTAAAAAAAGGTGAAAAAAGCCTGCCGGACCGGTTGTATTTGAACCTTCGGACTGTATATTATTAGAGAATCATATAGGGATGATTGTGCCCTTTTTTCTCAATGAACCGCCAGAATATCAAATACAGAACGCATCATGCCGGAATCCGAACCTGAAAAAAAGACTGTCCCAGCCGGGACACCGGACTCTTCCGTGGCTGAAAAGCGGAAGCCTGAACCGGACAAGAAATCCGGGGCATCTGTCGCGTCTTCAGGAAAGAAGCCGCCGATCCCGCGCCGTGCGAAATGGTTGATCGCCCTGCTGCTGGTCCTGTGCCTGATCCTGCTGGGCGCGCTGGTCGAGCTGGCATGCCTGCCGCGTCTCCTGGAAGAGGACATCAATAAGATTCTTCAGCCGCTCGCCGAAGGCGGCGGCGTGGAGTTCCGCATCAAGACCATCAGCCTGACCTCGGCGGAAGTCGCCTGCAAGGTCAAAGACACCACCCGCGACGGCAGGCCGCTGAACGTCGGCAGCATCGGTTCGCTCTCGATCCGCTACTCTCCGCTCGAACTCATGCGCAATCGCGCCATCGAATCCATCGACATCGAAAACTGCAACATCATGGCCGACTATTCGGACGGATCGTTTTCCATCCCCGCTTACGACCTCTTCGCGAAGTCGTTCCAGTCCGGCGAAAAGAAGGAGAAGGATGACTCCGCCCCCGCGGACGACCTCAACGCCGTGATCCCGGTGAAGGTCGGAAAGATATCCCTCTCCGGCAGCCTCGCCGCCGTGGCGCGCGGCGAGGACGCTGTGGACAACTTGCACATCCCGTACGCCGTCACGGTCACCCCCGACCCGGAACAGGGCTGGAACAGGCTCGATTGCTCGCTCATGGTCCATTTCTCGACCAACGGCATCCGGTGCAAGGCGACGTATCTGCACCGGGAAAAGAAGGTCGAGCTGAACCTCGACGATTTCTCCCTCGCCACCTCGGGCCTGCCCAGCACGGTGCGGTCCGGCCTGCCGCGCGGGCTCCGCGCCGGCGTCTCCCTGAGCGCAAAGGCGGAGATCGACCTGAACAGCCTGAACCTGGAGGAGCTTGACAATTCGTCCCTCGACCTCAACGGCGAACTCACGTTCGGCTACCGCACGCCGCAGGGGCTCCGCATCGACTCCTCTGCGCCGTTCTCGCTGAAGACGGTCCCGCGTGTGATCCCGACCGTGAAGCCCATGAAGCCGCCCAAAACGGAGCAGGACATCGTTTTCACGCTCGGCACGCTGAAAGGCGAATACGACGGGATCCCGTTCGAGCTTGACAAGCTCAATGCGACCGTCTCGCTTTCGAAACGCATCGTCGGCGGCGGATTCCAGTTTACCGTCGCCGAGTCCGAACCCGCGCAGTTCCGCTTCAGCGGTATCATGGACGAAGAGAAGAAATTTTTTGAGATCCAACTTGAAAACCACCCGATCCTCAAGGCAAAATACAAGGGCATCGACGTCTCCGCCGGCTTCGGCCCCTTCCTGGCCTGCCTGGACATGCGGCGCGACGGAATGGCCGTCCAATCCCGCTTCAGCATCGCGCCCGCTGTGGAATTCGACGGCGGCGCGTTCGCTCCCGGGCTCAAGGGGCTGACCGCGTCCTTCCGGCGGGGAGAGATCACGGGCGAGTTCAATATGAACGGCGGCCAGATGATGGGTTCCCTCAAAATCATCGCCGGAGACCTCCGCGCGGAATACAACGGCATGACCGTCTCCCTCAGGCCGGAAAAGATCGATATGGGCTTCCTCAAGGCCGAGGAGCTTCAGGGCGCGACCATCCACCTCACGGACGGAGAACTTGATTTCGAGAAGGAGGGCATGAAGGTCTCCTTCAAGCCCGAATCCTTCAAGGCCGGCGTCAGGCTGACCGACGGCATCGAAAAGGCATCCGCCGAACTCAAAGGCGGAAAGCTCCTCGCCGAGCTCGATGGCATGACCTGCAAGGCGGACACGCTTTCATTTGACGCCAAATCGGAGGACGGACAAACATACAAGGCCGACGGGAAGATCGCCGGTTTCCAGTTCAAGCAGGATGCCGCCAACCTCACCTACGACGCGCCGGAACTCGGCCTGGACGCGGCGTTCGACATCGGCAGGGGCATCCTCTCCGGCGCGGTCGCCTGCCCCGATTCCAAGCTCGCCATGCCCGAATTGAAACTCCTCGCGCAAAACCTCCACTGGGATTTCCCGTTCGACTACGCGCTCGCCGAGGCGGAAGAGGATGAGGCCGATGCGAAAAATGCCACGCCCGCCACGCCGCGCACGGGCAGGATTTCGCTCGGCGACTTCGAGTTCAACGGCGTTCAGGCGGCCTCCCTCGACGGCACGGTCCAGTGGGACGACGCCGCGAAGACGTTCCGCCTGAAAACGGACGCGCATCTCTTCTCCATCGACGGCCAGATCTACGCGAATGTCGCGCTCGGCGAAGCCGCCGGGGTCGAGGTCGAATGCGGCCTGACCATCCCGGAACAGCAGGCCGACCTGTCGAAGGACCTCGCCAAGTTCCTGCCGCAGTTCGAAGAGATATCGTGCACGGGCAAGCTCTCCGCCGACGCCGTGTACAAAATCCTGCCGAAGACCACCACCGGACACGCGAAGTTCCGCATCGCCGATGCCGACCTCTTCATCCCCGAACAGAAACTTGAGGTGCGCGGCATCGGCCTCGGATTCGAGGTCCCGGAAATATCCATCCTCAAATCCGCGCCCGGCCAGACGCTTTCCTTCAAGTCCGTCAAGTACGACAAGATCGAGACCGGGGCTGGCCTCGCCACATTCCGCATGGAGGCCCCGGACACCTGGCAGGTCGAAAACGCTCGCCTCGACTGGTGCAACGGCCACATCCGCCTCGGCGGCATCACGTACCGCATCGGACAGACGACCACCGAGGCCGTGCTCTACTGCGACCGCCTGGAGATGCCGCTCTTCCTCACGCAGATCGGGCTCGGCGAGATCAGCGGCAGCGGCTCCATCAACGGCACCATCCCGGTCGTGCTCGTGCAGAAGACCGACGCGTTCGGCAAGTCGAAGATCGACAACATCTATTTCGAGGACGCGTTCCTCTTCTCCACCCCCGGCGAGGACGGCGTGATCAAGGGCGAACTCGACGAGGCGCTGACGAACGCCGGCACCGGCATCGAAATGGAGCTCGCGAAAGACGCCCTGAAGGACTTCTCCTACTCCTGGGTCCGCATGCGCCTGCAGTCCGTCGGCCCGGAGAAGGAGAACATGAAGCTCTCGCTTTCGTTCGACGGCAAACCGAACCGCGCACTGTACTATGCGTTCGACGAGAACACCGCCTCGTTCATGAAGTCCAACACCCCCTGCATCTTCCAGGGCATCCGGCTGGACACGAACGTGAACATGTACGGGAAGGCGATGGAGCTCGCCGATTATTTCCAGAAGATCCTCTCCAAAGCGGAGTGACGATACCCCACGAACCCTTAACCTGTCAGCACAAAACAGCACACATAACAAACCATCAACTCAACAGAAAGGAATCCGACATGAAAACATTCCTGCCAATCCTCGCCGCCGCGGCCGTTCTGGCCGGCATCGGCACGTCGGCCTGCATCCGGACCGACAACACGGTCGACGTCAAGCCGATCGAGATCAAGCCCGTGCACATCACGCTCGACATCAACATCCGCATCGAAAAAGCCCTCGACGACTTCTTCGGCGACCTCGACGCACTTTGATCCGAACCACATTCTGAGGAGACTTTACCATGAAAAAACTGCTCGCTCTCTCCATCGCCGCCCTCACGCTCGCGTTCGCCGTCCCGCAGGCGCTTTCCGCCGCTGACGACGCCGCCACCATCAAGAAGAACATGGCCGAACGCAAGCCGAAGATCGAAACCCTCAAGAAGGCCGGCACCGTCGGCGAAAACAAGACCGGCTACCTCGAAGTCATGAAGGACAAAGACGGCAAGGACGTCAAGATCGAAGACGCCGACAAGAAGATCGTCGACGACGAAAACACCGACCGCAAGACCGTCTACGCCGCCATCGCCAAGAAGGAAGGCTCCACCGTCGACAAGGTCGGCGAGCTCCGCGCCAAACAGATCCGTTCCAAGGCGAACGAAGGCGACTACATCCAGGGCGAAGACGGCAAGTGGGTCAAGGCCCCCAAACCCGCCCCCGCGGAAAAGAAGTAAGCCTTTTCCACCGGCGTTAAGCCGAATCCCCCGGGGTGCCATTCGTGCCCCGGGTTTTCCATCATATTCCATGAGTTACCAGCCGCCATTTCATATTTCAGCAGATGCAGTCAACATGATTGCAGAAATTGCCGCGCTCGTGGAACGGTGTGCGATCCGTCCGGGGAGCGCCGAAGCGTTGAAACTCCGCCGCGCCAATCAGGTCAGGACGATCCAGGCGTCCCTGGCGATCGAGGGCAACACGCTGTCCGAGGAACAGGTCTCGGAAATCCTGGACGGGAAACGCGTCGCCGCGCCTCTGCGGCAGATTCAGGAAGTCAAAAACGCGATCGCGGTCTACGACATCGCGGAGAAACTGAATCCGTTTTCCGTGGACGATCTGCTGCGGGCGCACGGGATGATGATGACGGCCCTGATGGAGCATCCCGGTGAATTCCGCCGAAGCGGTGTGGGCGTCGTGAAAAAGAGCGAAGTCATTCATCTGGCGCCTCCAGCCCATTTGGTGCCGCAGCATGTAAAGGAGCTTTTCGCCTGGCTCAAGACATCAGCCGATCATCCGCTGATCCGAAGCTGCGTTTTCCATTACGAATTCGAGTTCATCCATCCATTCCCGGACGGTAACGGACGCATCGGGCGACTGTGGCAATCCCTGATCCTCGCGAAATGGAATCCCGTCTTTCTGCAACTCCCCGTGGAAACGATGGTCTACAACAATCAGGACAAATACTATCAGGCGATCAACAGAAACACGGAAGCGAATGACTCCGGCATCTTCATCGATTTCATGCTCCGCGAAATCCTGAACGCCCTGCGCGGATATGTGGCGGGACAAAAGAACGTTAACGATCCAGCGGAGGCAATTTTCCGGTACATCAGGGACAATCCGGGAGTCCGGACGGGAATGCTCGCCGAAAACCTTTCCATCAGCCGCAGAACAGTGGAACGCCATCTGCAGGCGCTGAAGAAAGCAAAAAGAATCGAATTCCGCGGCGCCCCGCGAAACGGCGGATATTATCCGAAATGAGAGCAGTTTGGCGGAGTAAATGGCGGGGTAACGCGGGATGAAGAACTACAAAATACTGGATGCGAACGCGATCAAGCTGATCGCGATCATCGCCATGACGATCGACCATATCGCGTGGACGATCTATCCCGGGTGTCCGCTAAACTGGAAGCCGGAACTGATGCACATCATCGGGCGCATCACGATGCCGACGATGTGCTTCTTCGTGGCGGAGGGGTTCTTCCATACGCGGAACATCAACAAATACACGTTCCGCATGTTCCTCTTCGCGCTGATCTCGCATTTCGCGTACGTCTACGGGTGGCACGGATTGTCCGACTGGCACAGGTACATCCCGTTCTACTACGGCTGCCACAGCCAGACGAGCGTGATCTGGACGCTGGCGTGGGGGCTGGTGATGCTCCGCGTGGAGTATTCGGAGCGCATCCGGAGCGCGTGGCTGAAGACGCTGCTGATCTGCCTGATCTGCATGGCGAGTTTCTGCGGCGACTGGAGCTGCACGGCGTCCGTGCTGGTGCTGAGCTTCGGGACGAACCGCGGGCATCTGTGGAAACAGGCGTTCTGGCTGGTGCTCTACGCGGGCATCTTCGGCTACACGTTCCTGCCTGAAAACCTGACGTACGCGACGCTGCAGCTGGCCGTGATGCTGGCGATCCCGATCTTGGCGCTGTACAACGGCAAGCGCGGGCCGAATCCGGCGTTCAACGCGTTCATGAAGTGGTTCTTCTACGTCTACTACCCGCTGCACCTGTTTGTCCTCGGTCTGCTCAGAGCGTACCACCTGCTCCCGATTATCTACTATCCATGACTACAAGCAACCCCTGAAACCGGGCACAAAAACTCCGAGGGAGGCTGTGCCTCCACTGCAGTAGTGCCCGGCTACGCTCAGGCACGAGACACATAAAAACTCCGAGGGAGGCTGTGCCTCCACTGCAGTAGTGCCCGGCTACGCTCGGGCACGAGACACGAAAAAACTCCGGACCGAATATCAACCCGACCCGGAGTATTCTTTTGCTCAGACGAGCTGGAATGAAGTTCGGATCACTTCTCGATGAACTTGATCCAGTCGATGTACATCAGGAGGCCGCTGCGCATGTTCACGACGAGGTCGTGCGTGCCGGTCAGCTGCGAGGTGACGGGGGACTTGATCTCCTGCCATTCGCCGCCGCCCTTGCCGGGGATGTCGACCGTGGCGATGACCGGGCCTTCGAGGGAGTCGGCGTGGATCTCGACGCGGCCGCCGACGTTGGACTGGACGCGGACGAGCACGGAATCAAGCGGCTTTTCGCCGAAATCGACGCGGTCGTATTCGACCCAGATCGGATTGCGGGAGCTGTCGTTGTTGCGGAAGACGGTCTTCCAGCCTTCGAACGGGGATTCGGTGCGAAGGAATTCGATCCAGGCGTGGTTCTGGTCGGCGATCTTGGAGTAGCGGTCAAGCTCGATCTTGCTGGTGGCCTTGGTGACGCCGACGCCGCGCTTGGTTGGGGTCACGAGGTTGATGGAGCCGTCCTCGTTGAACGTGAGCTCGTCGATGCAGACGGAGCGGTTCTTGTCGAAGTTCGGGGAGTAGTCGTTGTGGTGGTAAAAGAGGTACCATTTGCCCTTGAACTCGATCACGGAGTGGTGGTTGGTCCAGCACTGCGGATTCTGCTCCATGATCTTGCCTTTGTACTTGAACGGGCCCCACGGACTGTTGCCGGTGCAGTAGCAGAGGCATTCGTGGTTTTCGTCGACCCAGGGGAAGGTGAAGTAGTAGATGCCGTTGCGCTTGAACATGAACGGGCCTTCCTTGAGGCCGCGGTTCGGGGTGTCGTGCTGGATGGTCTTCGCTTCGCCGTCGAACTCCTTCATGTTGTCTTTCAGCTTCGCGATGCGCATGCCCTGGCCGGACCAGATGAGGTAGGAAGTGCCGTCATCGTCGATGAAGATGCACGGGTCGATGCCGCCCGCGCCCTGGATGGGCTCGGTCTCGCAGCGGAACGGGCCGTACGGGGTGTCGGCGGTGGCGAGGCCGATGCGGTTGTCGGCGGGGAAGTAGAAGTAGTATTTGCCGTCCTTCACGTTGCAGTCCGGGGCCCACATGCTGTAGGAGTGGCGGTTCACCCACGGGACATAGTTCTGGTCCACGATTACACCGTGGTCGACCCAGTCGACGAGGTTGTCGGAGGAATACACGTGGTAGTCGGCCATGCAGAACCAGTCCTTGCGGCTGTAGTCATACGGCGCGGGGATGTCGTGCGAGGGGTAGACGTACACGCGGCCGTTGAAGACGTGCGCGGAGGGGTCGGCGCAATAGGCGCTGTTGATGATGGGGTTCTGGGCGTAGGCCAGAGCTCCGGCGGACAGCGTGAGGGCCGCCGCGAGGACAGTTTTCGTGAAACTCATGGTTGTTCTTTCCTATTTGAGTTGTTGAGGGTAGTGCGAGCGTAACGGACGTTTTTTCGCCGTCCGTTGCTGTACTATACCATAGGATGTACGCGAAATCAAGCCGGAAGCCGGATTTTTCTTAAATAAAATTTTCGAAGGACCTTGCAAGGCGCAGGATGAAGAACGGTAACAAAACGCGTTCCACGGCTTGACATTCCGATCAAAGCGTGATACTGTATCGGGTGGAACGCACACGGCGAGATCCGCCGTTCAAAGAACAAACGAAGCCAAAAAGGAGACGCCATGAAAACTCTGCTCATCGCCGGTCATCCGAACCTTTCGCAATCCGTCGCGAACGCCGCGATCCTGGAGGAAGTCGCCGTCGCTCTGCCCGACATTACGGTCCGCAAGCTGTGCGAAGTCGCGCCTGACGGCAGATTTGATATCGCGGCGGAACAGGCCGCACTCGCCGATGCCGATTTCGTGATTTGGCAGTTCCCGTTCCACTGGTACGCCATGCCGTGGTTCATGAAGAAATGGCTGGACGAGGTGTTCGTACACGGATTCGCGCACGGGACAGGTGCGAAGCTCGGCGGGAAGAAACTGCTGGTGTCGGTCACGACCGGCGCGCGCGAGGCGGCGTATACCGGCGGCGCGGGCTCCATCGGCGACATTCATGACTTCGTCGCGGCATTCGAATCCATCGCCCGCGTGTGCGGCATGGAGTACCTGGGCGCGATGTGGGTGAACGGCATGAGCTACGCCGCCGATGCGGAGGGAATCGCCCGGCAGAAGGCAAAGGCGAAGGAATATGCCGCGCGCCTGGTCGCCCGCATCCGCGAAATCCGGGGGTGAGGGAAGATTTCCTCAAAAACGTTGGGCATGAGGGCAAAAAGTGGTCGGGGCAACAGGACTCGAACCTGCGACCTCATGCTCCCAAAGCACGCGCTCTACCAGACTGAGCTATACCCCGACATTCCGAAAATGAGGAAATAATACTTTAGCGCCGAATCCGGGAAAAAGCAAGCTGAAACGGGAAAAAAGATAGGGTAATCGTCCGCCCGCGGCTTGCTTTTTCCCCGTTTGCGATGTATTGTTTAGGCGTAAAACGTACCTTATCCCCGAACTTTGCCTATTTTCCGCCATGAAAAACCTTGACCCGAAGATACCCCCGACCCCGTGTTTCGTCGTCGACCTCGCCGCCCTGCGCCGCAACCTGGAAATCCTGAACGACGTCCGGCGGCGCGCCGGGGTTAAAATCCTGCTCGCGCAGAAGGCGTTCTCCATGTTCGCCGTGTACCCGATGATCAGCGCGGTGCTGGACGGCACGTGCGCGAGCTCGCCGCACGAGGCGCGTCTCGGCCGCGAGGAATTCGGCAAGGAGACGCACGGATTCGCGGCGGCCTACTCGGAATCCGATCTGCGCGAGATGCTCCGCTACTGCACCACGGTCGTGTTCAACTCGTTCAGCCAGTGGAGGCGGTTCCGCGCCATCACGGCGGAGGCGGCGGACCGCGTGAAGTTCGGGCTGCGCGTGAACCCGGAACACGGCGAGGCGGTGCGCGAAATCTATTCGCCGTGCGCCCCGAAATCGCGCCTCGGCATCAAGCGGGCGGCGTTCGCAGGGGAACCCCTGGACGGCATCAGCGGGCTGCATTTCCACACGCTGTGCGAACAGGATTCGGACGCGCTGGAACGCACCATGGAGGCGTTCGAGGCGCGTTTCGGCGACCTGCTGGGCGGCATGCAGTGGGTGAACTTCGGCGGTGGACATCACATCACGCGTCCGGGCTACGACATCGAACGCCTCGTGCGCATCCTGACCGAGTTCCGCGCACGGTATCCGCACCTGACCGTGTACCTGGAACCCGGCGAGGCGGTCGTGCTGAACGCCGGTTCGCTCTTCGGGACCGTGCTGGATATCGTGCACAACGACGGCGAGATCGCGGTACTGGACGTGTCGGCCGAGGCGCACATGCCGGACGTGATCGAAATGCCGTACACGCCGCCGCTGGCAGGCGCGGACGAACCGGGCGTGCATCCGTACGAATACTGTCTGGCGGGGCATTCCTGCCTCGCGGGCGACGTGATCGGGGATTATTCGTTCCCCGCGCCGCTGAATGTCGGCGACCGCGTGGAGTTTCTGGACATGGCTCTGTACACCATGGTGAAGACGAATACGTTCAACGGCCTCGCGCTGCCCTCGATCGCGACGTTCGACCCGGACACAGGCGAGTTCAAATTAATCAAGTCGTTCGGCTACGAAGACTTCAAAAACCGTCTGTCGTAAGCTCAGGTCGCGTCCGCGCCGGTCATCAATGTTTCTCAAACGCGAAGAGCCACGCGAGCCCGGTCACAAGCGCCAGGATGCCGGCCACGATCAGGAGCACTTCGATCACGGCAAGCGTCTGTTTGAGGAAGAGGGCGCGTTTTTCCTTCCGAATGTTTTCCGGCCGCAGTCTGACGTTGTATTTGCGTAGAAATTCGAGGGCGTTATCCGAATCCTTTTCCAGCTCGATTTCCTCGTGGTTGAAGAAGTAGACAGGCGGATCGTCTTTTTCGGCATCCGCCCTGCGATAACAGAAGAGATCGCTGTCGAAATACCGTCCGATGATCAGGACATCCTCATCCAAGCCCTGAAGCTCGTCCTGATCCTGATTCGCCGAGATCAGGTCCTCTTCCGGGTCATCATCCTCCGGATCGTACGGAACGGGGTCCCGCCGCGCGGGAAAAAGCCGGATCTCATCCGAAAGGACCGCGCCGTTTGAGAAAGACAGAAACTCCTTCCAGGCACGTGGAATCGGCATGCCGACCGTGGACTCTACATACCGCAACAGTTCTTCGGACGCGCCCTCACAGAGCCTGTTATCGTCGTTTTTCAGGAAATCGTAGGTCATAAATCCGATACGGTGTTTCCCGCAGAGTTTTCCACCTCCGACGGTCCCGCCGGGGCGGATTTTTCCTCCGGCTTTTCCGTTTCCCCGGCACGCATGAGATGATCCGGCTCGGCGGAAAGCAGGCGGATTCTCATGGAAAGCTCGTCGATACCATTCACTCTGCCGTCGCCGGAAAGCCAAGCCGCGATCTCCGCGTTCGATGCGCGAATCTCGTCCAGCGGGAGCGACTTATGCCATCCGGTCAGGAACCTGTGGAACACCGATGCCTCGTACGCGTACCCGTTGCCCCAGGCAATCTGCCAAATCCCGGTCAAGAAGACGACCAGCGCCGCCAGGATCATCATGATGCAGTCGGCAGGATGGCGTTTTTCGCGGCGTCCCGGACCAAACATCATCAGATTCGCGCCCGCGAAAAGGAAACATCCGCCCAGCAGCCAGACGTAGCGGAACCGGAGGTTTTTGTCCGGCTCGCGGATTTGATACTCGTCGGAAGCGGCGGCGGCATCCATGCGCGCGATCGTATCGGGGAGCGTTTCGGTCTGTTTCAGCGTCTCGACAAATGCCTCGCAGTAGCGCTGCTTCAGCGCAACGGACTCAGTGGCGTTGCAACCGACAATCATCCCGACGATGCCGACCAATGTTGTGCAGTAACACGTCAGAATGGCGAGGAGGATTACGATACCCCACCAGCGCGTTCCCTGGGTCCGGATGGCGCGCACCAGCAGACAGAAGATGAAGACGGGGAAGATGATGAGGACGGCGAACGTCACGAAAACAGGCAGTATCTTCGTCATACCGGCAGCACAGCCTTATCGTTTCACTTCGCGGGCGCAGGACACACGTTCAGAAGGATCCGCTTCCACTCGGAGGCCGTTTTCGCGTCGCCCATCAGGTCGCGCACCCTGCGGAACCCGTCACCGTAGACGGGGTCCGTATTCTGTTCGATGCGCCACGGGACGCGGTCCAGCTTTTCCGTCTTGGCGTACAGCCAGGAAACGAACTCGGCGAAGCCTTCTCGGAGCTGCGGATCGTCGATATGAGGCAGATTCTCCTGCATCCAGTCGTGGGCGAGCTCGTGCGCACCGACTCCGCGGAAGAAGTCCGGCGGCTGCCCTTTCAGGATTAGGATGCGGAATTCGTCCTTGCTGCGGATAGGACGGTTGAAGAACGTGATCGTGTTCCGGTTGAAGATGAAGAGGCCGAGCTCGCGTTCGCCGTCGCCGGTGGATTCCTTTTTGAGTTCCTCGCGGGTGCAGAGGTCGAACGTGATCGTGTGCTTCGTGCCCATTTTGAACTTGTCGGCGAGCTTCTGGCGGAGCGCGGTCATGATCTTTTCCGCCTCGGACTGCGTGAAAATCGCGTCGCGGGCACATTCACGGCAGAGCGTGCGCCCGTCGCCGAGCTCCTTGGCGAACTTGTCCAGCGGCATCTGGCAGCTGGAGCACGCGGGAAGTTCCCGGCAGTAATCGCAGAGGAAGATGTCGGTACCGAGGATGACCCCCCTCGGCTCACGCCGGTGGCAGTGGACGCACTCACGGAACGTGGTTTCCAGGCAGGCTTTCGAACAGTAGTTCTTGCCATCGCTGGTGAACCCCTGCTTGAAGCGCCTGCCGCAGACGTCGCAGACCGGAAGGAGCGATTCGACATACGCATCGAAGCATTTTTCGCTGCAGAAGTTCTTGTCCTCGGACTTCAGGAACGAGGCGTTGGACGCGATCTTCTTGCCGCACCAGTCGCAGGTCATGGTATTCCGCTGCGCGGCAAACAGCCCGCCGCAGAGCAGAACAGACAGGAAAAACATCAGAAACAGTGTGAAAAAGCGGTGCATCATGGTGCTTCTGAAACTCCGTTGTTAGTTCATATCAGACAAGAATATAGCACGGAAACTGAAGGTTGTCAAATGTCCGGCATGTTTTTTTCAAGTTTTTATAAAAAAGAAGCCGGGCAAAACGGATCATTTGCCGGATTTCGTCCCCTTCAGCGGAAACTCCTTGAGCAGGATCCGTTTCCAATCCGCGGCCGTCTTCGCATCGCCCATCATCGCACGGACTTTGCGGAATCCGCCGCCGTACACATCGTCGGTGCGTCTCTCGGTATACTCCATCATGCGCTTGTTCCCCTCGGACTTCGAGAACGACCAGGCGACGAATTCGGCGAAGCCTTCGCGAATCTCCGGCTTGTCCATGAGATGCGGAAGTTCCTCTTTCATCCAGTCGTGCGCGAGCTCGTGCGCCCCAACCGAACGGAACACGTCGCGCGGAAGTCCGGTCAGGATGCGGATCGTGTACTGCGGCTTGTTGCGGATCGTCTTCGGATCGAACCAGCCGAGCTCGTTGTGCTCGCCGTCGGCCTCCAGATTGAGTTCCTTCCGGTTGCCGATCTCATAGATGATCTTGTGTTTGGTGGTCATCTTGAATTTCGCATTGAGCACCTGCCGGACATCCTTCATGACCTTTTCCGCCTCGGATTTCACCTTGATGCAGTCTTTTGCACAGTCCCGGCAGAGGCGGTCCCCGCCGTCGGTTTTCATGTCGGAAGGCAGCTGGCAGTAATCGCATCGGGGAAGCATCGCGCATTCGGAACAGAGCGGAACCTCTTTCCATGTAGCATTTTTCGCCGGAACATAATACCCCGTCAGCGCTTTCTGACAATGCGCGCATTTCGTCTGGGACGAGGCCGCGCCGGGTTTTGCCTGGGCGGAAAGCCGCAGAGGACACAGGTTTACGGCAATCGCGGCAAAAAACAAAAACATGAATGACTTCAACATGCTGTACTCCGTGGTTCCGGTCGAAATGGAAACGGAAAGAATATAGCACCGCCGATGCGGAAAGTCAAATGCAAAGGCTGTTTTTGCGGAGGATTCCAGTTGCTATGGTAAAATATAGCGGGTGTTTTATTTTGAAATCGAAGTGGCTGGATCATCCCAGACGTGGTACTGTATAAGAAACGACGGCGC
>CACWOL010000026.1 GCA_902762495.1 uncultured bacterium
TATGTTTGTTACCTGCGTGTCGTCATGGTATGCGACTCCGTTCAGCGCATCCAGCACGGTTTTTATGACATTGTCTGCGTCGGGTTTTTTCGTCGGCAGGATCGTGCCGGCCATCATCTCCGCCCGCGCCTTCTTCGTTATGCTCTTCGGAATATCAAAATCTGCACGGATGAGAACCAATACCGGCGTCCCTTTAGGGAAGAACACGCCGCCCGCTTCCTTCTGATAGCAGGCCTTTATCAGGTTCTCGTATAGGATCGTCTTGTCCGGCGTAATACTCTGCATCCTGCCTAAAGCCGGATTATAAAAGGTCCTCGCCCTGGCTTTTCCCTGCGGCGGGCCTGGAATTGTAAAAGTAACTCTCATTTGAGCCTCCTTTCGGCGCTCCGATCTGTCTCGCCGGAGCGCCATAGAAAATTTTCTGTGATATATTTCCTTGATGAGGCTGGTGCAGCATGCACCTTTATGATCTCGCGCGGTACCGTTCGCGCGTTATCATCCGAAAAATTCGCCGGATCCGCTTTCCGGCTCTGCTCCTTCGACGGCCGCAGCTTCCTCCGGCTCCTCCGGGACGTTGTCCACATAATCCGGCGTTCCGTCCTCACTGATCACTGCCATATCTTTTTCGATCGCCGTCTGCATGTCCTGCATATCAATTGACATGATTCCCCATTTGCTTATGAGCTGGCGGAGCATGGTTTTATATGCCATGCCGTCAAAATCCTTTTCCCAGAAGGTATACCCTTTGTGGGCGGCGTAACCTTTGGAGTATCTCTCCGCATGGCTTTCCATCTTTGCCTTCGACCAGTACAAGGCTTTCCGGAAACCGTTCATATATTCAAACATCGCATAATAGCCGGCGGTCGGTGCGTTTTCCCTGGCAACCTCGTCCTCTATGAGGTTAACCTCTATGACCTCGTTGAGCGGATCATACTTAACAAGCTCTCCCTCTTTTATCGCCAGCACGTTCAGTTTTTTGTACTGGCCCGACCGCAGGGCAAGCTGTATATATCCTTTGTATCCGAGCTGAAATTGCGCGACCTTCCCTTTCTGCTTGTCGTTAAACGGCACCAGATAATATTGCCCCAGCTGAGGTGAAGGCGACAGCTTCAGTGATTCGCCCAAAAGGGCACCGGACAGGATGGACTGGTTCGTGCATTCCTGCAGCGCGGGATTGTTATTGACCGCCGAGACGATGGCGGAAATGAACCGCTGACCGTTCGCCCCGCCGATCACGTTATTTATCTGGTTCTTTACGGCGTCATGCGTCAGATACGCCGTAAAACCGGTTTTTGCTGTTTTTGTCAGGGAATTATTGACTGCCATTTACAAGACCTCCTTTGTCAGGATCCTCATGCTTTCAACGTGGCTCTTCAGGTCCATGAGGACCGTGTTCAGATATGTAAACTGTGCTTCGTTCGCCGTGATTTCGAACGTGATCCGGTTCCGCCTCATCAGCGCGAACATCGCCGACAAAGCGAACAACATGCAGTACGTCGAACAGATGCTCGCGCCGCTCCTCACCAGCCGTCCGCCCGCGCCGCCGTCCGAGGACGTCCCGGAGGCCGAAATCTACAACTCCCTCGGCTACATCTTCGCCGATCACGATTACAAGCTCAATGATGCCCTCCAGTACCTTCTGAAAGCCGTCGAGCTCGATCCGAAGAACGGCGCGATCGCCGACAGCTATGCCTGGGTCCTCTTCAAATTGAAACGTTACGAGGAAGCGAAAAAGGAAATCCTGCGCGCCATCGAACTCCTCGGCGACGACGTCGACGCCACCATCACGGACCACGCCGGCGACATCTTCAATGCCCTCGGCGACAAGGCCGCCGCACGCGGCTACTGGGAACGCGCCATGAAGCTCGACGGCGACGTGGACTTCGACGCCATCGAACGCAAGCTCGAATCCACCCAATAAACACAAGGAAGGTAGAAATGTATTATTATTTAAGCTCACTGTCAACCGACTGGGGGCCGCTCCGTCTGTTCAGCTACATCACGTTCCGTGCAGGAGGAGCGTTCATCACGGCCTTCCTGATCGTCCTGCTCTCAATTCCTGTCTTCCTCCCGTATTTCCGGGTGCACTGCGTGCAGATGTCGCCACGCATGGACGACCAGCCGGAAAAACCCAAAACGCCGCTGATGGGCGGAATCTTCATGATCTCGGCGATCGTGATCGCCACCATGCTCTGGAGCAAGATCACGGAACGGGCGCTCATCATCTTCGTTCTCTCGACCGTTGCCCTGGGGATCCTGGGAATGGTCGACGACATCATCAAAACAAAATATCTGCGGTCGGAACGCGACGGCGTCCGGGAACGTACCAAGATGATCGTGCAGGCCATCGTAACGGTGATCGCGCTGTATCTGCTCTACAAGACGCACGGAGCGGTCACGATGCAGGTCTTCTTCCCCTTCTCCCGCCAGCCGTTCCAGTTCTATCCCGAAGTGGAATCCATCTCGGTCATCGTGCCGTTCCGGTATCATCCGCTCTTCCATCTGCCGCTCTGGTGCATGCCCGGATGCCTGCTCGTCATGCTCGGATTCAATTATCTCGTGGTGGCGGGGACCAGCAACGGCGTCAACCTGACCGACGGCAAGGACGGACTTGCCACTGGCTGCATGTTCATCGCGGCGCTCGCGTTCGCCGTCGTGGCGTACATGAACGGTCATTTCGAGTTTGCCAACTACCTCGGCATCCCGTATGTGCCGCAGGCGGGCGAAATCGGCGTCTTCGCCTGCGCCATCGCGGGCGCCTGCCTCGGATTCCTCTGGCACAACACGGCTCCGGCGTCCATCTACATGGGCGATACGGGAAGCCTCGCCCTGGGCGGCGCACTCGCTATGATCGCGATCATGCTGGCACAGCAGCTTCTGGTCCCGATCATCGGGCTCGTCTTCGTCATCGAAACGCTCTCGGTCTGGCTTCAGCGCACGAGCTACAAGCTCCGGCACGGCAAACGCATCTTCCTCCGCGCCCCGATCCATCATCATTTCGAGATGATGGGTATCCCCGACAACAAGATCGTCATGGGGTTCTGGATCCTTGCGATCCTTTCCGCGATGGCCGGACTCGCCACCCTGAAACTCAGGTAAACGATCCCCCCGCCGCCCGCAGTGTATTTCCGCGCAACGGAGCACTGATATCGGTAGACGGCAATCCTGAAAAAACTCATTCCAAGCCTCCGGTTTTCATTGAAGCCGGGGGCTTTTTTTGCGGCATCAGTCAACCGCAGGTGATCTTTTCCGGGCGGCGCGTGATCATGCCGGTGAAGAACGAGGCAAGGCCGTTCAGGATTTCGGCGGAGGCCTTCCGTCCGGCGCACCCCATCGCCTCGGACGCGAACACCTCGGCGTCGGCGAAATGCAGCAGGAGTTTCAGCGGCGTCAGGGAGCCGCCGCCATGCCTTCCGCAGGCGTCGTCCGCCGCGATGCACAGCTCGTCCACGCACGCCGCGACCGGTGCCAGAAGCGGCGCGAACGCCAGTTCCGTAACGGGCGTTTCCAGTTTGGATTCGCGCAGAAGCGGGAAGAACCGCAGTTCCACACGGAGTGCCGGGAACACGCGCAGGTCAACCGGTAAAACTTTGACCGCGCGGCATTCCGGGGCCAGCAGGCGCGCGGACGCGGCGGAAATCCGGCTGATGAACTCCTCCGGCGGGAGGATGAACCCCTTGTCGTTCCAGCCGGGTTCCGGGAGCGACAGCTTCACCGATCCGACTGCGTCGAGCGATTCCGCGAAATGTTTCGCAAGCTCAAGAACGAGGTCGGTCGAGGAGACGTCCGCGCCGATGGAGCGCAGTGTATTGGAGACCTTCCGCGCGACCGCGGCGAGGCGTTCCCCGCTCAGAGAAAAGCGTTCGTTCAGCAATGAGGCGATCCGCGCATCCTGGAAACGGTCCGATTCCTCGTCGATCCGCTTCGTGCGCCCGTAGGCCGCGGCAGCATCGTTCAGCCCGACCGACTGAAGGATGTTCGCGATCATGGCGTCGACTGCGGACGCCTTCACGTACAGCGGACCTTTTTTCGGCTTTCCAGCGTGACGCAGGGCGTATTCCACGGCGCTGACGGCATCGCGGGCGAGCGCGTCGGACTCGGCGCCGTTTCCCGGCAGGACGGACCGGATACGCGCGGCGAGGTCGTCCGGGTCGAACGGCACGGCGTATCCGTGCGAATCCTGAAGGAAAATCGCCTGTGCGGAAAGTTCGATCATGGCCGGTGCGTCCTTCTCATGTCCGTTCAGAATAGTTCGCGGCGGTTTTCGATCAGGTAGCGGTAGCGGTCCAGCACGCGGTCCTTCGTGACGAATCCGACGTAAGCGCCGTCGCGCACCACAGGGACCTCCGTCTCATGGTGCTTCTCGAAAAGGTCGATCGCGCGTCCGAGTGTGTCGCCCGGCTTCAGTACGGCTTCGGGCGTGCGCATGATGTCGAAGACCAGCGCGACGTCGTAGAGCGACGTTTCCAGCAGGTAGTGCCGGATGTCGTCGAGCGTGACGATGCCCGCGAGGCGACCGTCGCGGTCGAGCACGGGGAACACGTTCTGATGCGTCTTCATGACCGAGTTCAGCACAGTCCGCATGGAGTCGGATTCGGACAGCGGCAAATAATCCTTTTCGATCAGTTCGTCCGGGATCGCCCGCGTGAGCGCGTCAGCGTCGCTCGTGCCGTCCGGGTCGCCGCCGTGGAACATGATCATCGTCTTGTAGACGTTATGCGTGCAGAGCTTGCGGCAGACGAACGTGGAGAGCGCGGACACGATCATCAGCGGGATGAAGAGCTTGTAGCCGCCCGTCAGCTCGGCGATCAGGAACATGCCGGTGAGCGGCGCGTGCATCACGCCCGCCAGCACGCCGCCCATGCCGATGGCGAGGAAATTCGCATCACTGATATACCCGCCCCAGGCCAGCCCGGTCATGTGAACGAATTTCGAGATGGAGTAGCCGAGAAACGCGCCGATGAACATCGACGGCGCGAAGATGCCGCCGTCCGAGCCGCTCTCCAGACTTGAAATCGAGGTCAGTGCCTTCAGGAACACCAGCAGGAACGTCAGCAGCAGGAACACCCACGGATTCGAGAAGACCGCCGCGAGCGGACTGCCGGAATACAGCGCCTCGGGTTCGGTCAGCAGATGGCGGATGAAATGGTAGCCGTCCCCGCGCAACGCCGGGAACATCAGGATCGCCAGATACAGGATCGCACTGCCGATCAGGCCCTTCACCCACGGATTCTTCACATGTCCGTACTGTTTCGAAATCCGCGTGTACATCTTGATCACGAAGACGGAGACGAGCCCCGCCGCCGCGCCGAGGATCACGTAGTACGGCACCGCGCGGATGTTCCACTGCAGCAGGTCGATGTACGGACGCGGCGGATGGAGCTGCTGCGACACCAGCAGCGCGGTCGCCGAGGACAGGATCAGCGGGATGATCGCCGGAATCGCGCTCGCGGTCTTCGGGAGCAGGATTTCCATCGCGAAAAACGCTCCGGCGACGGGCGCATTGAACATGGCGGAGATGCCCGCCGCGCCGCCGCACGCCAGCAGGAGGATGCGGTTTTCATGGTTCAGCAGCAGGCTGCGGGCGACGTTGCTGCCGATCGCCGCGCCGGTCTGCGCCACGGGGGCTTCCAGTCCGGCGGACACGCCGAACCCGACGCTGATGCCGCTGGTGATGATGTGCGAAAAAGTTTTATGGAGCGGCACGGCCCCGGTCCGGTTCTTCACGCTCATGATGACGCCGGCGAGGCCGCGTTCGTACTTGCCGCGCATGATGACCTGCGTCACGAAGATGCAGAAGAACACGCCGAGCGCGGGCGTGGCGGGCAGCACCCAGACCGCCCACGCATTATCCGACGGGATATACGCCACTAACGACTGCACCAGATGCTCCACGATTTTCATCAGAGCCCCCGCCACGCCGGACAGCAGACCGACCAGCACGCTCAGCAGGATGATGTAGTTCTGCTCGCCGAGCGTCTTCTGGAACGGGTTGACGATGCGGAGAAAATGGCCGTGAAGCCAGGAAAGAAACGAAAAACGCATGGCGGACGGGCTTTCTCTCAGATGCTCTTTCCGCCGCGGGGCGCCGCGTTCTTCGCGCGGTTGCGTCCCATGCTCCGGATCTCGTCGATGAATTCGTCGATCCGCCTCAAGGGAGCTCGTCACCTGCGACACGACCATGTCGATCGTTTCGGGCTTCACGTCGCGTTTCCAGCACGCCTTCTCGATCCCGACGCGGATCTTGTTCGGGTCGAAATCCTCCCGCGAGTTGTCGCGCTTCACGACCTTCAGTTCCGCCTGAATGATCTCCTCATGCGTGGTGAACCGGTGTCCGCAGGCCGTGCATTCGCGGCGACGGCGCACGGCCGCGCCGTCTTTCGAGGCGCGGGAGTCGATCACGCGGTCTTCCTGGCAGCCGCAGCGTGGGCAGCGCATAGCAGAATTCTCCTGAGTTGATTCAGTCGGGCGGATGAAAAGTAAGAATATAAATATACATGCGCACGCGCGCTTTTTCAAATCCGCTTTCCATATTTCCCGGCTTACATAGAAGTGAAAGCCCCGGTTTCGAAAATGGAGACTGGGGCGTTTGTTTCGGGTTATGTCTTGTCTTGCGTTATCGCGTGAGCTCGGCAAGGAAAAATGCCAGGATCGATGCGGCAAAAGGAAGGAACATGTCGAGAAAAGAACCCTTTTTCGGCACCAGGATACGGATTGCAAGGACCAGAGAATCCACAAGGATGAAACATGTAAACATCCGATGCCCGTCAAGTATGAAAAAACACAGGAAGGTGATCGGCAGTGCGACAAACAAATGCCGCTTGAGAATATCATTGTCTACTGTTCTCTGCAAGTTCATGAACGAGTCTCCGAAATCCGTTTCACTATTCTACCCGATACTATTATACCTCAAGCCCGAAAAAATGACAAGACTTTTTCTTCCTTTTTTTCGAAAAAAACTTGTGACACAAAAAGCCCCGGCTTCCATCAAGGAAACCGGAGCATTTGTTTTATCGGCAATCCGTGCCGTTACGAAGCAAGGCACTACTCGGCACACTCCGTGTGTGCGCTCAGCTTCGCTTGCGCACGGAGGCGCCGCCTCCTCAATCGACAGGGATGTCCGCGAGGATCTGGCGGAGGAATTCGCGGTTCTTGTCCGAGGGCGGGCAGAGCGGCAGACGGTATTCCTCGTCGAGCAGGCCGCGGATCGCCATGCCAGCCTTGACCGGAATTGGGTTGGTCTCCACGAACATCGCCTTGAAGAACTTGTAGAGCTTGCGGTGCATCGCGCGAGCCTGGTCGAACGCGCCGGCGTTGCAGAGGTCGACGAGCTGCTTCATCTCCTTCGGGATGATGTTCGAAGCCACGCTGACCACGCCGACCGCGCCGACGGACATCATGGGCACGGTGAGCGCGTCATCGCCGCTGAGGACCGGGATATCACAGAGGTCGAGGATCTCGGACACGCGGTCGACGGAGCCGCTGGCCTCCTTCACGCCCGCCACGTTGCAGTTTTTCGCGAGGCGCGCGATGGTCTCGGCGGAGACGGAGACGCCGGAGCGTCCGGGCACGTTGTAGATCACGATCGGGATGTCGCAGGAATCCGCGATGGTGGCGAAATGGCGGTACAGGCCCTCCTGCGTGGGCTTGTTGTAGTACGGGGCAACCTGGAGCGAGAAATCCGCGCCGTCGGCTTTCGCGTGACGGGTCAGGTGCAGCGCTTCGGCGGTCGAGTTCGCGCCGCTTCCGGCAAGCACCTTGCAGCGTCCGTTCACGAGCTGGACCACGGTCGCGATCACGCGCTCGTGCTCCTCGAAGCTCAGCGTGGGCGACTCGCCGGTGGTGCCGACCGGAGAAATCCCGTCGACACCATAGCTGATCTGCATTTCGACCAGCTTCGTCAGTCTATCGTAATCCACTGCTCCGTTGCGGAACGGAGTCACAAGCGCCGTGTAGAGACCTTGAATTTTCATGATTGGGAATCCTTTTCCTTGGAATATGGGCTGTCGGCGGCCGTAACGGACGCCAGTTCAAGTTCAAATCTGTCTGCGGAGGCGGTCCCCCGGTACACTTCGACCGCGGGCCCGGTCAGGATGATCCGGGCGGAATTTCCGTCGGGGAGATGCGTTTTGACGAGGTCGCCGGACCGCGTGCGGAACGTGAGGTCGGCGGGCGCGTGGAAGAACTTCGCCAGCACGCGCGCGGACGATGCGATCCCGGTCCCGCACGCCAGCGTTTCGTCCTCGACGCCGCGCTCGTAGGTGCGTATCAAAATCGGCTCGGAGAAATCGTGTCCGAACTCCAGAAAATCGACGTTGACGCCCGCGGGCGCGAACGCCGCATGATAACGCAGCTCGCGGCCGGGACGCAGGATATCGGCGCGTTCCAGGCCGTCCATGCGGACCACGGCGTGCGGCACGCCGACCGCGCCCTTGAAGACCGTGTATCCGGCGGTATGCTCGTGCGCCTCGAAGTCCTCGGTCACGGGCAGTTCGATGCGGACCATGTCGCGGCCGATGACCTCGGCGGCAAGCTCGCCGCCGCCCGTCGCGAACGTGATGGACGGTTCGCGCGAGAGGCTGTGTTCGTAGGCGAAGAGCCCGGCGCAGCGGAGACCGTTTCCGCAGAGCTCCGCCCTGGAACCGTCACAGTTGAAAAACTCCATGACGACCTGGACGCAGCCGGGAACGCGGGATTTGGAGAGCAGGATCAGGCCGTCCGCGCCGATGCCGCGGCGGCGGTCGCAAATCTTCCGTATGCTGTCCGCCGTGAAGACATAGGCGGACTCGGAACAGTCAACGACCACAAAATCGTTGCCTGCGCCGCTCATTTTCGAGAATTTCAGAAGATTCAACTCGGCCTCCGGGCGTTTTCAGTTCACAACGCTCCGCCTTCCACAAGCTCAAAAGAAAAACACCCCGGCGCAATGCGGACGGCTGTCAAGCGTTTTCTGCATTTAAAAGATACTCCAAATCGCTGATTTTACCAGTGTTTTTCCCGAAAAAACTCAGGATTTTTCCGGCCGCGACCGGCTTTTCGCGGCTTTTTGTCCGGCAGTCCGGCGAAATCACTCGGAACGCAGGACGTCGATCGGGTTCTGCTGCGCCGCGCGCCACGCCGGATACGTGCCGAAGACCACGCCCACGAACGACGAGATCAGCAGCGAGCCGATGATGTTCGTCATGGAGGCTTCCGTCGGCATTTCCGCGTAGCGTTTCACGATCTCGGAGAGGCCGAGGCCAAGCCCGATGCCGACGCATCCGCCGAGCGTGGTCAGGATCACGGTCTCGATCAGGAACTGGAACAGGATGTCGAACTTCTGCGCGCCGAGGGCGCGGCGCGTGCCGATCTCCTTCTTGCGTTCGGACACACTCGCGAGCATGATGTTCATGATGCCGATGCCGCCCACGAGCAGGGAGATGCTGGCGATGGCGCCCATGACGATGGTGAATATCTTCTGGGTGCGTTCACGCTGTTTGAGCAGGTCCAGCGGGACGATCATGTCCCAGTCCTTGCTTTTCGAGTGCGCCTTTTCCAGATAGTTCTGGAGGCGTTTGGACGTATTGTCGATGTATTCGAGATTGGCCACGTTCACCAGCATCACGTCGTAGTCAACCAGGATCGCCTTGTTGCGGTTCCGCCCCTGGCTCTCGCTCGCGTAGTTGCCGTAGATGGAGAGGTCCGTGTTGGACGGGATCAGGATCAGGTCGTTCGGGCTGCCGACTTCCGGCAGGCTGGTTCCGTTGTCATTGGAGATCACGCCGATGATGCGGTAGGACGCATACGGGGTGCGGATGTTCGATCCGACCACGTCCGTCGCGCCCAGCGGGAAAAGCCTGTGCTTCACGTTCTGCCCGATCACGCAGATGGTCGAGGGCTCCCGGAAATCGATCTCGTTGAACCAGCGCCCGGACGTGAGGTGGCAGGAGGTATCCTTCATGAATCCGAGGGAGACACCGCAGAGCTTCAGGTCCAGGCGCGTTTCACCCTTCGTGATCGGCTGGCGCGTGTTCCGTATGGTGGTGATATGATGCACGTTCTCCATCGTGCGGATGAACTGGTAGTCGCGGACGTCGAGGCCGTAGTCCTCCACGGAGCTGGTGGCGGCGCCGCGCCCGGAGGAACCGCCCCCGGACGTGTCGAAATGCGGCTTCTTGGTGTAGATGATGATCTTGTCGATGCCCATGGATTCGATCTGGGACAGCGCGGACCGTTCCGCGCCCTTCGAGATCGCCATCATGGAGATCACGCTCCCGACGCCAAAAATCACGCCGAGCGAGGTCAGCAGCGAACGCGTCTTGTGCAGCCGCAGGTTCAGAAAGGACAGCGACACGATGTCGGGGAACCGCATCATTTGGACGCGCCCTCCTGTTCCGCCGTGGTCGTCAGCGCCGCTTTCGCGTCGGCGGCCATCTTGTCCTGCGGGAGCTCGCCGAACCCGGACAACGGGCCGGTCAGCTCGTCCACGGAGTCGGTCGGCTTCGTCTGCACGATGCGGCCGTCGCGGAGCCGGATGACCTTGTCGTAGTGCGGCTCGAACATCGGGTTGTGCGTGACCATGATGATCGTTACGTTCTGCTCCTTGTTGATCCGGTGGAACAGCGCCATGATCTCGTTCCCGGTCTTCTCGTCGAGGTTGCCGGTCGGTTCGTCGGCGAGCAGAAACGCCGGGTCGTTGCAAAGCGAACGCGCCACTGCCACGCGCTGGCATTCGCCGCCGGAGAGTTGGGTGGGACGGTGCCCGAGGCGGTGTCCCAGCCCGACGACCTTCGCGAGCTCAAGGGCGCGCGCCCGGCGGATGCGCGGGGAAACGCGCTTGTAGATCATCGGCACTTCGATGTTCTGTTCGATGGTCAGGTACGGGAACAGGTTGAAACTCTGGAAAATGAAACCGATCCTGATATTGCGGACCGTGGCCTGCGCGCTGTCCGACAGCGTCGCCACGTTCACCTTCTCCAGAAAATAATCGCCGGACGTCGGCACGTCGAGCATCCCGAGGATGTTCAGCATCGTCGATTTGCCGCTGCCGGACGTGCCCACGATACCGACGAACTGACCGCGCTGGATCGAGAAGGAAATCCCCTTCAGCACATGCACGGCCAGGCCGCCGGGATTGTACGTCTTGCGGATATCCCGCAGCTGCACTACCACATCGTCGTTCATACGGACCCGCCGGAGTTACTGGTCGGACTGCTTCTTCTGGTACGGACGGTACAGATACACCACGTCGCCGTCTTTCAGGCCGTCGGTGATGCAGACCGCGGTGTCGTTGGAGTCGCCGATCGTAACCGGGACCTCCTCGGGATTGCCGTTCTTGTTGACGAAGACGAAGAACCCCTTGTCGTTCTCGAAGACGGCTTCCATCGGCACGGAAATCACGTCGTGCAGGATGCTGGAGACGATTTCGACGATCACGGACATGCCGTTCACCAGCTGCGGGTCCTGGACCTCAAGCGAGATGCGCGAGGGATAGATCTTCGGTGAAGTCTCGTCCCAGTACATCTGGTTGACCGGGAGCGTGGCGATCTCGGTGATCTGCCCCTTGATCTTGAGCGTGGTGATGGCTTCCGGCGTGATGATGGCCTGGTTGCCGATCTGCACTTTCGAGCGGAACGCCTCCGGCAGGTCGAAATTCACCATCAGGTTCGTCATCTCCGGGATCGTGAGCAGGATTTCGCCCTTGCGGACCTCGAGGCCAGGCTTGATGTCCTCTCCGCCCCAGCGGCGGTCCGGGTCGCCGTAGATCACGATGCCGTCCGTCGGCGCCAGGAGTTTCATCATGGGCAGGTAGGACTCGTAGCGTTCGAGCGTGGCGGCCTGACGGCGCGAGTTCGCGCGGAGGTTGTCGACACGCTTCTTGGCCTGGACGAGGGCAGAGGAGGTGGAGATGCGCGCCTGTTCGAGATTGAGGCGGGCCTGCTCCAAGGAGTTGTTCAGGGACATGAGCTTGATCGGGTCGTCATAGTGCTTGAAGCTCTTTGAGTCGATCTCCGCCTGATTCAGGGAATTCTCGCTCGATTCGATCTTGCTCTGGAGATTTTTCAGTTCGTTTTCGTTCGCTTTCCGGGAAGCCTCATCCGTCACGCCTGAATGCGCGATGTCGTACTTCTTGTCCGAATAGTTTTTCTTCGCAGTGGCAAGATTGGCCTCGGCGTTCGCGATCGCCAGGTCGTTGCTGTCGCGCTTCTGCGTACGCGTGAGGCGCAGATACTTGCGCTGGTCGGATTCGGCCTGGCGCACGCGTTCCTCCGCCTCACGGAGCGTGACCTCGTTCTTGCGTTCCTGAATCTTCTCGTTTTCGATGGCGATCACAAGTTCCTCTTCCGTATTGGAGAGGGTCGTGCGCATTTCCTCGATTCGTTCGATCAGGTCGCTGTCCTCGAACTCGATCAGGACGTCGCCTTCCTTCACGGAGGTGTTTTCGTCCACCACGGTCAGTATCTGCGTGGCGAAGTTCGCCTCAAGGCCGAGCTTGTGCTTCTTGTTCGCCACGATCGTGCCGTTGAGGCGCAATCCGAGGGTCATGTCGCCCTTCACGACGCGGTAGGTGCGGTCGGGGTCCTTGCTCACGGCGCGGTCGGCGGACACGGTCTTCTGCTTGTACACGCGGACACCGTAGTACAGCCCTCCCGCCAGCAGCAGCGCCGGCAGGAGCACGAAGATGAATACTTTCGCGGGTTTCTTCATGGCTTATTCTCCGGGCTGGGAGGTTGCGGGAACCGCGGCGGGCGCGGAGGTTTCGGAGGCAGGCGCGGCTTCCGCGCCGTCTTCGGCGGGCTTCGCAGATTCCTTATCGGTATCCTCCTTTTCCTCCTCGTCGTCGTCCCCGAACAGCGTCTTCCAGGACACGAGCGGGTTTTCGATGAATTCGTCGTTCACTTTCTCGATCGTCGTTTCGAGGGTCGGAAGTTCCTTGGAGTTGCGCATGACTTCGCCGAATTCATTGGTCGTGCGGATCATTTCTTCCGGATCGAAGAGCACGCCGTCCGCCATGTCGTTCGGATTCAGGATGCGGACGCGGAGGAAGAAGAGCAGCTGCAGGATCTCCTTGTCGGTGTATTTCGAGGTGAAGAGCTCGCCGAGATACGGGATGTCGCTCAGGAACGGGATGCGCTCCTGCTGGATGGAGTTACGGTTGGTGTAAAGGCCGCCCATGATGACGATCTGGCCGTCGGCAAGGCGGAGATAGGAGGAGATGCTGCGGATGGAGATCACGGGCACCTGGTAGAATCCGTTGCCGTTCGCAATCGTCTGGTAGCTCTGGATGTTGGAGACTTCCGGCTCAACGCGGAGCGTCACGTTGTCCTTGTTGACCATGAGCGGCTCCACGGTCAGCGTCACGCCGACGCGCTTGAACGTGGTGCTGGTGCTGATGCTGCCGTTCGTGATGGTCTGGGACTGGATCGGCACGTCCTGGCCGTTCGAGATCTCGGCTTCCTCGTTGCGGCCGACCACGATCACGGGCGAGGACAGGACCTTGGCATCCAGCGCGGTCAGGAGCCACTGGAGCGCGATATTGAAGTTGTTGTGCCCGGCGGCGAACGTCCAGTTGGCCGTGGCTCCGTCCGAAGAGCTGCCGCCCTGCGGCGAGGTCTGCATGCCGCCGTAGCTCATCACGTCGCCGTCGTACCGCTGATCGGTATTGCCGTCGATCATGGAGATCGTGGTCGGGCTGTTGAACATGAACGACAGGTTGCGCTGGGTGTTGTCGGAAAGCAGGACTTCCACGATCTTCGCCTCGATCAGCACCTGCGGCGTCGCTATGTCGATCAGCGGAAGCGTCTTCGCGATCGCCTCCACGTTCTCCGCCGAGTCGCGGATCGTCAGCAGGTTTTCCTCCACGGCGTATTCCACATAGCCAGTGTCGGAGATCATCGCGTCCACGCTGTTCCGCAGCTTCGACGCCGTCACATAGCGGCAGCGGTAGATCAGGATGCTCGTGTCGTTCGTCGAGGGAATAATCTTCAGGTACGGGGGTTCTTCCTCCACCTGACGGGCCTGTTTGCGGATCGGCTGGAACATCTCGCGGAGCTGCTGCGCCACGGACACGACGTTCTTTTTGCCTTCTTCGATGGACTCCGGCGTCCTTTCCACGACTTCGGTGGAGTCGAAGCCGGAGATCGGCTCGTCGGCGAGGATCGAGGTGCCGGTGAGCGCGGCCAGGGCGAGGAACATGTAGAAGGTGCGGCGGGCAATGGGCGTCATGCTGGGGGTGTCCTTATAGATAAAGTTCAATTTGTATATGCGCGTATATTTTGAACTATAATATACACCGCAAATGCGAAAAAAAAAGCCCAGTGCCAAAAAAAAGTTAAAAATAAAAATATTCAGTTTCAAAGCAATGTTAAAACAGAGCCCGTATCATCAACACAATCTATTGAATTTTATGCTGTTATATTTGTTTTAGACTTGTACGTCCGCATCACTGACCTTGTACACTTTTGTCCAGCCTCCCAACCCTTGTTTTCACCGTTTCCGTCCGTCCGCGTCTTTTTCCGTCCGTCCGCGTCCAAAAAGACGCTATCTCAGGCTTGTTTCAGCAGGGCAATCGGACTCGCCCTGATCACCGGATATCATTCCGCAACCGGCATCGTCCGTTCATTTCCCCATCACGCGGGCACAAAAAAACTCAGTTCTGAATCGGAGCCATCCAAGTTTGCAGAACTGAGTCAGTTGTTTTCAACTTCGTTTCTCTGAGTCATAGTCGCCATCCTAATACTGTTCGGCTCACATGCGCAAACGCTTTCGGGATGTCTTTCATCACCCGGACGCACTGATGTTTCACCCGCTTCGTCCCCGTTTTGACGAGGTTCGACACCGTGCAGTAGAAATCGGTTGCCGCATTGATGAGCCGGTAGGCGCCCGCACGCAGGCTGGCGCCGACCGAATGAATAAAGCCAAAGGAATATTCCGGCATCGGCAGAGAGAAGGCGAGCGTCCCCGCCTCCAGTCTGACCGGGAAACCGAAACAGGTTCCGAGGGAATGCTGCGAACCCGGAAGTCTGCACATGAAACCGCCTTCCCGCTGCGGGATGATGCCGCAGAAGGAGAACGCGTACTCGCGTGCGCAATCAGAAAGTCTGAATTTGAGTTCAGAGTTCACAGGATTGACCTTTGCCTTTGGATCGAATTACTTGTTTTCGTTCTTCTGGAGAACGCCAGCTTCGACCATCTTGTCGATGAGCTGCTGCATGGAGTTCATGGCGCCGAGGAAGCCCTGCGGAGGCATGATCACGCGGACGTTCGCGACCGGGGTCGGGGCTTCGCCTTCGCCAGCGGGCTGAAGGGTGACGAAGTCAAAACGGACCATGTTGCCGGCGAAGTGGATCTGACCGATGCCGTCTGCGAAGATTTCTTTTTTGTCTGCCATAGTTGTAGTTCCTTATATAGGTTTTTTGTTTTTTTTGTTTTTGGTGTCGTTTGGGGACGAAAAGCAAAAACGTGACATCCTTTCCGATTCCGATCGTACTGGCCGAACCGGCGGGATGAATCCCGGTATGCTTCAAAAACTGGTTATATTATACCCCATGTTCTCAGAAAATGCAAGCGGTTTTTTGACGTTTTTTTGAAAAAAAGTTGTTTCTTCTTCATTATGAACGAGAAAAAAATCACAAAAACTTTTGCGAATCCGCCTCATTCTGCCTCACACACCTCGTTTTGAACTCTGTTTCCGTTCATTTCCGACACGCTTCTCCGCAAAAAGAAGGCCGGGTCCGGCAATGTGCGCCGCCCGGCCGATTGAGCAGAGATTGAGCTCACGATTTCGCGTCCTCTTCCTTGTCGAACGCCTGGATCATGTCGAGCATGATGTTGACGGATTCGTCGAGGTAGGGATCCGGTCCGTCGTCCTTCCTGTTCTTTCTGGACGAAGAGGAGTTGCGGTCGGCCTTGTAGATCTTGTCCTGTTCCTTCTGGATGGCCTTTTCCCGTTCATATTCCGCCCAGCGCTTGTCGAAATCGAGCGCGACGTCCTTGTTCTTCTGAAGCTCCTCGTAGAGCGCGATGTCGGCCACCAGTCGTTTGAAGACCGGGTCTTCGGCGACGCGGGCCTCCGACTTCGCCTTGAGCTCGGAAATCAGGCCGGGCGTCACGGCGTATTTGCCGTCGTACACGGTATAGCGCGCGGGACGGATCGTATCGTACGGGAGCGCGTGGCGGAGCGCGCGTTCGCCGGTCTCCTCGGTCTCGGAGAATCCGGGCAGCGGGATGTCCGCCTCGACGCCCTTGATTTGCGTGGACTCGCCGTTGATGCGGTAGAACTTCGCGTTCGTGAGCTTGAGCTGACCTGCGTCAAACCGTTCGGACGCGATATAGAGCATGTAGTTATTGAGGTCAGTCACCACCTGCACGGAACCTTTGCCGTGCGTGTGCGGATCGCCGACCACGACCGCGCGGTGATAGTCCTTCAGCGCGGCGGAGAAGATCTCCGTGGCGGACGCGCTGTAGCGGTTCACCAGCACGAGCATCGGCCCGACGTAGGCGATCTGGCCGCGGTCGTTGTCGCGCAGGACCGAGGTGGACGCCTTGTCCTTCACCTGGACGATCGGGCCTTCCGGGATGAAGAAACCGGAGAGGTCGACGGCTTCAGTCAGGCTGCCGCCGCCGTTCGAACGCAGGTCGACGATCAGGCCGTCGATCCTCTGGTCGGCGAATTCGTTCAGTATCTTGAGCACGTCGTGCCCGGAGCTGTTGTAGTCCTCATCGCCGCGGCGGACGGCCGCGAAGTCGATGTAGAACGACGGCAGGTCGATCACGCCGATCTTCTTCGTCTGGCCATCGGCGGTTTTCGCCTCGACGATGCGGCTCTGGGCGTGCGATTCGTTCATGGGGACGTTCCCGCGCGTGATCGTAACCTTCTCGGGTGCGGCCTGCGCGCCTTTACGCGCGGGAAGAATGGTAAGGGTAACGCGCGACCCCTCCTTGCCGCGGATCAGCGTGACCACCTTCGACAGAGGCATGTCCATCACGTCGACCGTTTCGCCGTCTTCCTGGGCCACGGCGATGATCCGGTCGTTCTCGCGGAGCGTGCCTTCCTTGTCCGCGGGGCCGTTCTGCACGACCTCGACGACCTTCGTGTAGCCGTCCTCGGAGGACAGCACGGCGCCAATGCCGGAGAGATTGAGGGAGATGTGAATATCGAAATCCTCGCCTGTGGCGGGCGACATATAGGTGGAATGCGGATCGCAGACGTTCGCAAACGCCGTCAGATAGCCCTCCAGCACGTCGATCGGGTCCATGCTCTCGACCGTGATGCTGAGCTGGTCGACGCGCTTCTGGACGCGTTTTTCAGGCGGAAGCAGGGACGCGGCGGGCGCGGGCGTTTCGTCCTTTTTCTCCGCCTCGCCGTCCTCTTGCGCTTCACCTTCCTTCGCCTTTTCCTCGGCGGCTTCCTTCGCCTCCTCCTCAGCAGCCTTGTCGCTCATACGGGCTACGATCAGCTCGTTCTTGATGCGTTTCGCCCAGATCTCGTGCTGTTCTTTCACGTCTTTCGGCCACGGGGCGTCCTCGCGGTCGATATGGTACGTTTCATTCGGGTCGTACCGGATCGGCTTCGAGAGGAAATCACGCGCGAAGTCGCGGTATTCGGCGAGGCGGAGCGAACGCAGATTGAAGATATCGAACGCGATCTGCACGTCCCCGGCCGCGGCCTTGCGCGCAAGCTCGTCCTTGGACTTCGCGAACATGTCGATATCCTCCTGCAGGAAGAAAATGCGCGTCGGGTCGAGGATGCGCAGATATTCGTCGAAGACCTCGCCGGAAAACGCGGCGTCCATCTGGCGTTTCGTGTAGTGCTCCTTCGCGAGCAGCTGCACCACCAGCGACGCGATCAGCCCCATCTTCCGGTCGGGACGTTTCAGGGAAACAGAACTCGGCGCGGAGGCGTCCGTCTGCGACGCGTCCTGCGCGGACAGCACCGGGACATGCGGACAGACCAGAGCCGCAGCCGCGATCAAAACGAGAAAGGATTTAACACAAATCTTGCGTGTAAAGACATTCATGATCGAACAACTCCTGTTGCAGAGAGAAAACGAATCGTAATGTAGTGAATGGAACAGGTATTCCTATAAAATACCACACTTTCTAAAGAATTCCAACCGCATTTGCCGTTTTTTCCATTTTTTTCTGCTTTTTCGCCGTTTTTACTTGTCAAAACAGCTTCTATGCAGTATATTATTTATTTGATTAGCGTCTTAAATCCGGAGATTGTTTATTATGCCTGACGAAGACACCTTCCAGGTCGCATGCCCCCGTTGCGGCGACACATTCAACGTTCCGATCCTTCTTCTTGAGAAAAAAGCACAGTGCCCCGGCTGCGGAGCGAAATTCGCCATGGAGCCCCCGCCGGGCCCCGCGGGACGCGAACTGAAAGCCCGCGCCATGCGCGCCAAGGAGGAAGCCGCGTCCGGTGAAACGACCTCCGTTCACATCCCGCTCAAAGGCGCGAAACCTGTTTCCCGTCCTTCCACGAACACCGTGAAACTCGCCCGCTTCAAATCCGGCGCGGAAGAGAATAACGAGAAACTTGCCGCCGTCCAGAACCAGCAGGCGGCGTCCGGCGTCCATGTCGACCAGAACGCCATTCAGAAGGAACTCGCGCAGAACAGCGCGTCTTCGGGCCGCCGCCGCACGATTTCGTCCGGCGTGTCCGCCGCCCCGGCTCCCGCCAAGAAGTGGTGGGAATTCTGGAAAAAGTAATCCGGAGATGCCGGGCCGTGCGGGCTTGAATTCCGCTGAAAACCCGGCGTACAGACCAGTTTTCAACGTCAATTCAAATACAGATCAAAACACAGGAGAACCCGCACATGTCCGAAGAACTTCAGGGACTTTTGAACAAGATCCAGGCCGAAGGTCTGGAAAAGGCCGAAACCGAACGCGCACGCCTCGTTGCCGAGGCGAAAGCCCAGGCCGACGCCATCATCGCCGACGCAAAAGCTCAGGCCGACAAGATCCGCAAGGACGCCGAAGCCGATGCCGAAGCTTCCCGGAAGAAAGCCGACGCCGCAGTCAAACAGGCCGCCCGCGACGTCATCATCTCCCTGAAAGACGATCTCCAGGAAAAACTCCGCGCCGTCGTGCGCGAGGCCGCCGCGCAGGCCATGACCCCCGAAGCGATGGCCGGACTCATCGCGAAGATCGCCGAACAGTTCGCGCAGAACGCCGTGTCCGGCACGGAAATCATCCTCCCCGCCCGTGAACGCGAAGACGCCGCGCAGAAGCTCATCGGCTGCCTCCCCGACGTCCTCAAGAAGAACTCTTCCGTCCAGCTCGGACGCGGGTTCGCCGCCGGGTTCAAGATCGGGTTCAACGACTCCGAAGTCTTCCTCGATTTCAGCGACGAAGCGCTCGCCGAAGTCATCTGCGAATTCGTCGGCCCGAAACTCGCCGCCGTCATCAAGTCCTGATCCCCCTGCCCTCCCATCCAGCACCATAAAGGATTCATCGGATGAATCTTTATATCTCGCTCGTTTCCTCCCTGCCGCTCCTCCGCATGACGGAAGCGCCGCTCGTGAGCTACGGGAAATTCATGTCGGACTGCGAGGGACTGCTCGACGGCAAACACCTCGACATGCTCCGCCGCTTCTCGCTCGTGCCGGGACTCCGCCCCGGGGAGAAGCCGCAGGACGCCGCGACGGACGATCCGGACGCGCTCGAGGCGTTCATCGCGGAATTTCCGAAGGGCTCGCTCGCACGGGAATACCTCTCGTTTGAATCCGCACTCCGTCACAGCGCCATGAAACTCCGCGCCGCCAAGCTCGGCGCGTCCTTCGCCGCTCCGAAGCCCGGACACACCTTCTTCGATCCCGAAGCCGACCGCATGGTCCGCGCGGCGTTCGCCGCCCCGAACCCGGTCGAACGCGAACGCATCCTCGACACCGCCCGCTGGAACAAGCTCGACGAACTCGAGGTGAAGAACCGCACCCCCTTCAATTTCGACACCGTCTGCGCCTACAGCATCCGCATCCAGATCGCGGAGAAATGGGCCGCCAGATCCGCCGGAAACTCCGCCGAGGGGCTCGACCGGACCGTCCTGTCCGTGCTCGCCACCGATCCCGGCGCACAGAACTGATTCACACAAACAAATATCAACCATACGAACGCAGGAGCGTGAACTCACATGCCTGAACTTCAGAAAGGACGCATCAAAGGCGTAAACGGAAACCTGGTCACGGTGGAATTCGACACCGCGGTCATGCAGAATGAAGTCGCCTATGCCATCGTCGGCGACAAACGCCTCAAAGGCGAGGTCATCCGCGTGCGCGGCAACCGCGCCGACCTCCAGATCTACGAAAGCACCGCCGGTCTCAAGATCGACGACCCCGTCGAATTCTCCGGCGACATGCTGTGCGTCGCACTCGGACCCGGCCTCCTCACCAAGGTCTACGACGGACTCCAGAACCCCCTGAACCTCCTCGCTGAAAAGGCCGGATTCTTCCTCCAGCGCGGTCTCTACCTCGACGCCCTCGACATGGAATCCGTCTGGGACTTCACCCCGATCGCCAAGCCCGGCGACAAGCTCATCGCGGGCGACTACATCGGCAGCGTCCCCGAAGGCATCTTCACCCACTACATCATGCTTCCCTTCCGCTTCGCCGGATCCTGGGAAGTCGTCTCCGTGGCCCCCGCAGGCCCCCGCAAGATCACCGACACCGTCGCACACGTCCGCAGCGCCGACGGCGAGGAACGCGACGTGACCATGGTCCAGTACTGGCCCGTCAAGCTACCGATCTCCTGCTACAAGGAAAAGCTCCTCCCCACCAAGACGCTCATCACCCAGCAGCGCACCATCGACACCTTCTTCCCCGTCGCGACCGGCGGCACCTTCTGCACCCCCGGCCCCTTCGGCGCGGGCAAGACCGTGCTCCAGCACTCCATCAGCCGTTATGCCGAGACCGACGTGGTCGTGATCGCGGCCTGCGGCGAACGCGCCGGCGAAGTCGTGGAAATCCTCCGCGAGTATCCCACGCTGGAAGACCCGCGCACGGGCAAGACGCTCATGGACCGCTCGGTCATCATCTGCAACACCAGCTCCATGCCGGTGGCCGCCCGTGAAGCGTCCGTCTACACCGCCGTGACCATCGCCGAATACTACCGCCAGCAGGGACTGAACGTCCTCCTGCTCGCCGACTCCACGTCCCGCTGGGCGCAGGCGCTCCGCGAAATGTCCGGCCGACTCGAGGAGATCCCCGGTGAAGAAGCCTTCCCGGCCTACCTCGAATCCCTGATCGCCGGTTTCTACGAACGCGCCGGTCTCGTGCTGCTCAACGACGGCAAGCGCACCGGCTCCGTCACCATCGGCGGCTCCGTCAGTCCCGCCGGCGGCAACTTCGAAGAGCCCGTCACGCAGGCCACGCTGAAAGTCGTCGGCGCGTTCCTCGGCCTCTCCCGCGAACGTTCCGACGCCCGCCGCTTCCCGTCCATCCACCCGCTCGACAGCTGGAGCCACTACCGCAGCATCGTGCCCGCCGAAGACCTCGCGTTCGCGCGCGCCACGCTCCGCCGCGGCCAGGAAGTCAACCAGATGATGAAGGTCGTCGGCGAAGAAGGCACCAACACGGACGACTTCGTGACCTACCTGAAGAGCGAATTCCTCGACTTCGTCTACCTCCAGCAGAACACCTTCGACGCGGTCGACGCCGCCAGCGACGACAAGCGCCAGAAGTACGTCTTCGCCAAGGTCATCGGCGTCCTGAAGGCCAATTTCAAGTTCGACGACAAGGACCAGGCGCGCCGCTTCTTCCAGGAACTCCAGCTCACCTTCATCGACTGGAACTACATCGCGTTCGGTTCCGACAAGTTCGAACATCAGGAAGAAGTCATCGACGCCAAAATCAAGGAGAGAATCGCAAATGCGTAAAGTTTACCATAAAATCATCCAGATCGCGGGCAACGTCATCACCGTCGAGGCCGACGGCGTCGCGAACAACGACCTCGCAGAAGTCACCAGCGCCCGCGGCACCTCCCTCGCACAGGTCATCCGCCTCCTCGACAACAAGGTCTTCCTCCAGGTCTTCAACGGCACCCGCGGCATCAACACCGGCGACGAGGTCCGCTTCCTCGGCCACCCGATGCGCGTCTCCGCCTCCGACGCCCTCCTCGGCCGCATCTTCACCGGCGCGGGCGTCCCGCGCGACGGCCGCCCCGAGATCCGCGACAACATGATCGAGATCGGCGGCCCCTCCGTGAACCCGGCGAAGCGCATCATCCCCCGCAAGATGATCCGCACCGGCATCCCGATGATCGACGTCTTCAACACGCTCGTCGAATCCCAGAAGCTCCCGATCTTCTCCATCGCGGGCGA
Organism: uncultured bacterium; assembly: GCA_902762495.1. Lineage (GTDB taxonomy): Bacteria > Verrucomicrobiota > Lentisphaeria > Victivallales > UBA1829 > UBA1732. The sequence goes on from CACWOL010000026.1 coordinate 22,301, forward strand.
ACCCTACAACGAACTGCTCGCGCGCATCGCCATGCAGGCCGAAGTCGACGTGATCGTCCTCGGCGGCATGGGCCTCAAATACGACGACTACCTCACCTTCCGCAACACCCTCGACGAGCACGGCGCGCTCTCCCGCTCCGTCATGTTCGTCCACACCGCCGCCGACCCGACCGTGGAATGCCTCCTCGTGCCGGATATGTCCCTGGCGGTCGCCGAGAGTTTCGCGCTCGAAGGCAAGCGCGTCCTCGTCCTTCTCACCGACATGACCAACTTCGCCGACGCCATGAAGGAGATCGCCATCACCATGGAACAGGTCCCCTCCAACCGCGGCTATCCCGGCGACCTCTACAGCCAGCTCGCCTCCCGTTATGAAAAGGCGGTCGACTTCGACGGCGCGGGCTCCATCACCATCCTCGCCGTCACCACCATGCCCGGCGACGACGTGACCCACCCGATCCCCGACAACACCGGATACATCACCGAAGGCCAGTTCTACCTCCGCGGCGGCCGCATCGAACCGTTCGGCTCGCTCTCCCGCCTCAAGCAGAACGTCAACGGCAAGACCCGCGCGGACCACCGCACGGTCATGGACACGATGATCCGTTTCTACGCCGACTACAAGGAGACGCTGGAGAAGCAGTCCATGGGCTTCCAGATGTCCAACTGGGACAACAAGCTCCTCAAATACGGCAAGCTCTTCGAGAAGAACATGATGGACCTTTCCCTCAACATCCACCTCGAAGACGCCCTCGACCTCGGCTGGAAGATCCTCGCCGACTGCTTCGACCCCACCGAAACCGGCATCAAGACCTCCCTCCTCGAACAGTTCTGGCCTAAAAAGGATTGACCTTCGCCATGGCAAAGATCAAATTTACCAAAACCGAGCTGAAACGCCAGAGGGACCAGCTGAAGCAGTTCACGCGCTTCCTCCCCACGCTCCAGCTCAAAAAACAGCAGCTCCAGCTCGAGATCAGACTCTGCGCCGAGCGGATCGCCGCCAACGAACGCAAGGAAAAGGAGGCCGTCGCCAGACTCGCCGAATGGACCATGCTCTTCGGCGACGCCGACGCGGCCGCCGTGATCGCCGCGAAGCTCCGTATCCGCAAGGTCAACCGCGAATACGAGAACATCGCCGGCGTGAACGTCCCGGTCTACCATTCGACGGACTTCGAACTTGAGCCCTACGACCTCTTCTCCGCCGATCCCTGGATCGACGACGGGATCGAGGCCGTGAAGGCCATCGTCGAGCTCCGCATCGAACGCGACATCATCCGCGAGCAGAACCGCCTGATCGTCCAGGAGCTCCGTGTGACCACGCAGCGCGTCAACCTCTTCGAAAAAGTGAAGATCCCGGAGGCGAAGGAAAACATCCGCCTCATCCAGATCTCCATCTCAGACAACGACATCGCCGCGGTCGCGCGGTCCAAGATCGCCAAGAAAAAACTTCAGGAGCCTGCAGCATGATCATCCCCATGAAACTTGTTACGCTCCTCTGCCTGGAGCAGGATCGTTCCGCCGCGGTCGACGCGCTCGCCGGACTTGAGCTCATGCAGCTCTGCCGCACCGCCGCGCCCGCCACGAAGGACGTCGCATCCATTTCAGCGCAGCTCACCGAATGCGAACGCGTGCTCGGCGTGATCCGCAGCGCCCCGGCGATGAAGAATCCGCCCGCCGCGCCCGAAGTCGCCGACGACGAACTTGTCGCCTACGCGTCCAAGCTGATCTCCGGCAAGATCGCCGCGTTCAAGGAGCTCGAACGTCTCCAGCGCGACCTGGACAGCCTCATCCCGTGGGGCGAATTCGACCGTTCCGCTATCGGAACGCTTCAGGAGAAAGGCGTGTACGTCACCCTGTGCGCCACCCCGCGCAACATCTTCGACCAGCGCAAAAAGGCGGACGAATTCCCCGCGGAAGCCGCCGTCTCCGTGATCCGCATGGACAAGAACATGGTCCACTATGCGCTCGTTTCCGAGGCTCCGCTCAAGGAAGGCGCGTTCGATCCTGTCGCCCTCCCCGAGGAGACGCTCTCCGAGGCGAAGAAAGCCTTCGCGGACTGCCAGGCCGAGATCAAGGCCGACGACGCATCCATCGTCGCGGCGAAAGCGCTTCTGCCGCGTCTGGAGAAAAAGCTCGCCGCGCTCCGCAACCAGCTGGAGTTCGCCTCCGCCCGCGACGGCATGGAGCAGTCCGGCGCGATTGCCTATCTCCAGGGCTACGTCCCGGTCACGCGCATCGAAAAACTGAAGGAAGCCGCCGTGAAGAACGGCTGGGCGCTCCTGATCGACGATCCCGCGGAAGACGACCAGAACGTCCCGACCTACATCGAAAAGCCGCGTTTCCTGAGCGTGCTTGATCCGCTGTTCGACTTCGTCGGCATCTCGCCCGGCTACCGCGAGAGCGACGTGAACATGTTCTTCTTTTTCTTCTTCCCGATCTTCTTCGGCATGATCCTCGGCGACGCCGGATACGGCGCGCTGATGCTCGCAGCCGGGACCATCGGCCTGCTCGCACTCCACAAGAAGAAAGAGGCGCGCCTCCCGCTCGTTCTGCTGATCTTCCTCGCGTCCTTCACGTTCGTCTGGGGCTGGCTCAACGGCGCCTGGTTCGGACTTCCGGCGGACGTCCTCCCCGGCTGGATGCGCGGCTGGGGCATGATCACGGATCCGGCGCACAGCTCCGCCGCCCACAAGTTCGTGAAATTCTACGGCATCAGCGACAAGCAGCTGACTCCCTCCTTCTGGGACGGCTTCCCGAGCAAGCTCACGCAGTGGTTCTGCTTCCTGCTGGCGATGCTCCACCTGATGAGCGCGCACATCGTGCGGTTCTTCGCCGGCATCCACAAGGACTGGCGCGAACTCTCCAACATCGGCTGGGCGCTGATGATCTTCGCGAACTTCCTGCTCGCGGTCGGCCTGATCGTCTTCAGCGGCACGTTCCCGTCCTGGGGCGCGTACGTCTACATCGCCGGCGCCGTGCTCATCCTCATCACGATCCGCCCGGCTCAGCTGCTGAACCTGCCGTTCGACATGATCGGCAGCTTCACGGACGTGCTGTCCTACATCCGCCTCTTCGCGGTCGGCCTCTCCGGCATGTACATCGCCCAGAAGTTCAACATGATGGGCATGATGGCGAAGGACGCCGTCCCGGACAAGTACGCGGTCGTCGGGTTCATCCTGCTGATCCTCGTCGCGGTCGCCGGACACGTCCTGAACCTCGCGCTCGGCTTCCTCGGCGTGCTCGTCCACGCCGTGCGCCTGAACACACTTGAATTCTCCAACCACATGGGCCTCCAGTGGGCCGGATTCAAGTTCAAACCTTTCTCTGCAAAACAAAACAACGATTAACCATAAAAACAAATACAAACAACAGGAGAAACAACCATGAGTCTGCTTCTTAACTCCCTCACCCCCGTCCTCGCACAGGCGGCCGACGCCGCCCAGACCGCCGCTTCCGCGGTCGCCGCACAGGACATCCCATTCTTCGAACAGAAGGCCCTGATCTACGCCGCGGCGTTCACCTCCATCGGGTTCGCCGCCATCGGTTCCGCCTACGGCTGCGGTTCCGCCTCCTGCGCCGCCATGGGCGCGTGGAAGAAGTGCTACGCGCAGAACAAGCCTGCTCCGTTCCAGCTGCTCATCTTCGCCGGCGCTCCGCTCTCCCAGACCATCTACGGCATGATCGTGATGTTCATCGTCATGGGCGGCGCGGCCAGTGTCAGCGCGGCCACCGCCGGCCAGTGGATCGCCTACTCCCTCGTCGGCATCCTCGCCGGCATCGCCATGGGCGTTTCCGCCCTCTGGCAGGGCATCAGCGCAGCCGCGGCCTGCGACGCCTTCGCCGAGACCGGCAAGGGCTTCGCCAACCAGCTGATGGCGCTCGGTATCGTCGAGACCGTCGCCATCTTCGTGCTCGCCTTCTCGATCGTTCTGCTCAGCTCGCTGGGCGCCGCCTGATCCGAGGCGACCTCTTTTCTCTGCAAGAATCACAGGCTCCGTACCATCCGAACCCGGTGCGGAGCCTTTTTAACATCTACCATATTTATACAGGTTCAACATGATCTCCGTCGACGCATCCAAATGTACGCGCTGCGGATGCTGTATCGCAGACTGCGTGGTCCAGGTCATCCACCGCGGCAAAGACGGCATCCCGTCCGTGCCCGAACAGTTCGAACGCTACTGCATGCACTGTCAGCACTGCCTCGCCGTCTGCCCGGCGGGCGCGCTCACCTGCGACGGACATTCCCCTGACCGGTGCGTCCCGGCAGGCCCCCTGCCCGACGAGTCCCGCATGATGAACCTGATCCGCCAGCGCTGCAGCATCCGCCAGTTCAAACAGGAGAACCTCCCGTCCGAGATCATGGAGAAACTGGTCGCCTCCCTGCGCTGGATCCCGACCGGATGCAACGACCATCGTCTGGTCTTTACGGTCATCGACGACCTCGCGAAAATGGAGCCGTTCCGCGCACGCATGGTGAAGATCACGCGTTTCCTCATCAAATCCGGCATCATGAAGATCGTTTACCCCGGCTACAAGCGCTTCGAGAAATCCATGCTCGGCGGCACGGACTTCGTGTTCCGCAACGCCCCGCACATGATCGTCGTCGCCTCGCCGAAGGACGCCCCGTGCCGCAGGTTTGATCCCTCGATCGCGCTCACGCAGTTCGACCTTTACGCGCAGAGCCTCGGCGTCGGCACGTGCTGGTGCGGATTCGCCTACTATGCGTTCACGCTGAACCGCGGCATGCGCTCCCTGCTCCGTCTTCCGAAGGGTTACAAGGTCGGCGCGGTGATGCTGTTCGGGCCTCCCGCCGTGGAATATCCGCGCGCCACCGATCCCGAACCATACACGGTCATTTGTTCTTGACCGTCCCTGCCCCGCGCCTCAATCCGGGCACGATCACCCCTGCGGATCCCGCTCCGCATCTTATTCGGATTTCCCTCTCCTTTTGAATTCGCCGGGTCAGATCGTTACGACGACCTCGTTCTTCCCCGACGCAGGCAGATGGTATTTCACGGATTTGGCGCAGGCGAGGAGTTCGTTCTTCGCATCCTCCGCATCCGGGCTGAGCTGGGCAGTCAGCGGATCGAATCCGGCTCCCGGATACTGCATCGTCGCGATCACGTCCTTTTTCTCCGCGTCCAAGTCGAGCGTCAGGACGACTCTCGTTTCATGCGGGAAGATCAACTGGACAAGCAGGATTTTCAAGGCGTCGCAAAGCGCGCGGCGGCGTTCGGGCGGGATCAGCTTTCCGGCGGCAAACGACTCGATCGAGCCCGTGAATTCGAATTCATCGAACGAACGGGCGTTGTACTCGCGGTAGAACCCGGTGTTTTTCCGCACGAACACCTGCGTCCTGTCATATTGCGGGTGATCCAGCACTTCCTTCACGGTGCCGTCTTCGCGGACAATGCCGTCCGCCATGAAAACGACGCGCGTGGCGACCCCGCGGGCAAAATCCAGATCATTCGTCGTAAACAGGGTCGTGATACCGGTCTTCACCACGGCGCGGACAAGCGCATAAACCTCGTTTTTCTCCGCGGGGCTCAACTGGTCTCCGGGAGCTTCGATCAGCAGGATTTGAGGCTGAAGCATCAGTGCTCGCACGATAGCCAGACGCCGCCGCTGTCCCGCAGTCAAGTTGACCGGCATTTCGTCCGCCAGCCCGGAAAGCCCGGCGAATTTCAGCAGTTTTTTTGCCCGTTCGAAGATCACCCAGTCATCATCTTCCGATCCGTCAGCGGGCGCGATCGTCATGTTCTCCATCACGGACAAGTTCTGAAACAGCGATTCGCGCGAAAACGCCATTCCGATGCTCCTGCGGGCGCGGTCCGCGCCGCCGTGACGCCACATCACAGGTTGGCCGTTCAGTTCCACGTTGCCGCCTTCCGGCTTGTCCAGCAGGTCCAGGCAGCGCAGGAGAAGACGTTTCGTCGATTCGGATGCGCCGATCAGGGCGATGACGTCGCCCTTGCGGATTTCCAGTGTGAGGTCGCGGAGACGTTCCATGCTGTAGCGGTCCTGCATGCAGATCCTGCGCGCCGCCAGGATGACGGGTGCAGCTGAGGTGTTTTCTGCGGTGTTCATATCGGTTCTGTCCTTATGCTGAGGTGTGCGGATTGACTTGAATTTGACTGTTTTTGCTCCGGGGTCATGCGGTCCAGAACGGCGGGCGCGCCGGCAGATCGTCCAGCCAGGCGTCCGGCTCGTAAAAGACACGTTTGAGGAAAAGGCCGCGCGCCGGAGCCGTATCCTTGCATTTCGCGCGGTCGCAGGCCAGCAGGATGCCGCGGAACTCGTCCGGGGTCATGCGTCCGCGGCCCACGAACATCAGTGCGCCGACCATGCTGCGGACCATTTTGTAGAGGAACCCCGTGCCGAGGAAATACATGCAGACGAGCGGGCCGAACGTGACGATCTCGCTGCGGAGGATCGTCCTCACGGGATCGTCGATCTTGCCGCGTTCGACAGTGAACGTGGAGAAGTCGTGACGCCCCTCGACGTGCTTGACCGCCTCGCGCAGGGCGTCGATGTCCGTCATGTCCTCCATGTGCCACGAGTACCGCCCGCTGAACGGGTTGATGTCGCCGGTGTTGACCACGTAGACGTAGGACTTGGCGAGCGCGTCGAACCGCGCGTTGAAGCCGTCCTTCACGACCTCGGCGGTGCGGATGCGGATGTCGTCCGGCAACAGGCGGTTCATCGCCTTCTTGAGCTTCCAGTCCGGGATATACGGTGACGGCGGAGCGGAAAAGGAACAGACCATGCCGAGCGCGTGGACTCCGGCGTCCGTACGGCTGCTGCCCTGGATCCGGATGTGTTCGCGTTCGCCGAAAAGACGGTACAGCTTGTCTTCAATCACTTCCTGCACCGTGATGCCGTTCGGCTGACGCTGCCAGCCGTGGTACGCGGTACCGTCAAACGACAGTTCCATCCTAAACGTCGTCCGAGGGGCGAGTTCCGAGAAAGAAACAAGCTCGTTTTCAGGCTCGGACTCAGGCGTGGAAACAGAATCATCCTGAACTTCGCCGTTCACGGCGTTTTCCGATGTTTCGTCCTGCACGGTCATGATGTCTTTCCTGCCTGAAAAGTAAAATCCGGGCAACAGTCGCCTGTGCCCGGATTCATGTTTGAATGAAGACCGTCCGTCCGGATCAGTTGTTCTTCAGATACACGGGCACGAACTCGACGCGGCGGTTCTTGGACCAGACGGCGTCGCCGGTGCCGGTCACGGCCGGGCGCTCTTCGCCGTAGCTGACCGTCTTGATTCGGGCGGATTCGATGCCGTAGATGTCGATGAGCATTTCGCTGGCGGCGAGGGCGCGGCGTTCGCCGAGCGCGCGGTTGTAGTCTTCGGTGCCGCGTTCGTCGCAATAGCCTTCGAGCACGACGCCCGCCTCGGGATGGCCAAGCAGATACTGGGCGACGGCGGAGACTTTGGACTCCTCGGAGGAGGAGATGGTGTTCGCATCGTAGGGGAAGTAGAGCGGCTGGAATTCGACGCCTTCGATTTTCGCGCCGAAGCCGTCGATGTACGGGGTCTTGTTCAGGTCTTCGCCGTAAGCGCCGGGGCCGTTCGGGTCAAACCCTTCGCCGCCGTTCAGACCGCCGTCGCCGAAGCCGTCGCCGCCGCGGAGTCCGGCATCGCCGCCGTTCAGGTCGCCGAACCCGTCGCCGCCGTTCAGACCGTTGCCGTTTCCGACGCCGCCTTTCATGGCATCGCCGTCGACGTCGCCGTCCGCCCAGAACGGTGCGAGCGCGCTGGCATCGTCGGATTCACAGGAGATGGCGAACGCGGCGCAGCTCAGCGCCGCCACGGCGAGGATGGAGAGACGGGATAATTTCATGGCAAAAACTCCTTCATGTTTGGTTGCTGATACAATATACATCCATTAAATTAGCCCAAAAACGAAAAAAATCAACACGATTTCCGAAAAAAACATTGACTATCGCCGAAAATCGTGTAAATTTCTTTATGTTCATTTCATTTTGGCGGCATTTTCCCGCCGCCGCATCGTTTAACAATGGAGTTTTTTATGGACTATCCCCGTCCCATCCGCACCGACATCGACTGGTCGGCTCTCTCTTTCGGTTTCATGCCCACCCGCTCCCACATCGCCTTCCACTGGAAAGACGGCGCCTGGGACAAAGGCGAACTCAGGACCGATCCCACCATCTCCATGAGCATCGCGGCCACCTGCCTCCACTACGGCCAGGCCTGCTTCGAAGGCATGAAGGCATTCCGCTGCAAGGACGGCAAAGTCCGCGTCTTCCGCCCCTGGGAAAACATCAAGCGCATGAACCGCACCGGACACCAGCTGCTCCACCCCGAGATCCCCGAGGAGATGTACCTCGAGGCCATCCACCGCGTCGTGCTCGACAACATCGACTACGTCCCGCCCTGCGAATCCGGCGGATCCATGTACATCCGTCCGCTCTTCATCGGCACCGGCCCGCAGATCGGCGTCGCCCCCGCCACCGAATATGATTTCCTCATCATGGTCATGCCCGTCGGCGCCTACTACAAGGACGGCCTGAAGGGCGTCCCCGCGCTCGTCATCGAGGACTTCGACCGCGCCGCCCCGAAGGGAATGGGCCAGTTCAAGGTCGCCGGCAACTACGGCGCGTCCCTCATGCCCGCCAAGCTCGCCAAGAAGGCCGGATTCCCCATCCCGCTGTTCCTCGACCCGCGCGAGCACAAGTACATCGATGAGTTCGGCACCAGCAACTTCCTCGCCATCACGAAGGACGGCAAGTACGTCACCAGCGATTCCCCGTCCATCCTCCCCAGCGTGACCAACATGTCCCTCATGCAGGTCGCCCGCGACCTCGGTCTCACCGTCGAGAAACGCCCGATCGTCGCCGAAGAGGAACTCCCGACCTTCGCCGAAGTCGACGCCTGCGGCACCGCCGTCGTCATTACCCCGATCTCCTCCGTCACCATCCACGGCAAGGTCATCGAATACGGCCACGAATGCGGCCCGGTCTCCCAGAAGCTCTACGACCGCCTCACCGGCATCCAGAGAGGCGAACTGGAAGACACGCACGGCTGGCTCTACACCATCTGAAATCGGAATCAAGCTCAACCTCAGCACCAGGGAGGCGCACATGAAACGATCCGTCCCGAAACTCGCACTGATGCCCGCAGCCGTTGTGATTGCAGCAGTCTTCGGTGCCGTCTTCGCGCAAATGAATCATTCCGTGTCCGCCTCCGCGCCCGCCGCAGTTGAGGCGTTTGCGGCTTCGCCGCAAACGCAGCCGAATCAGGCTGAAACGGCTGCCTCGGACGAACCGGAACGGAACAGCCTCCGCTCGGGTTCGCTCTCCATCACGGCTACGCCGAAAACGAATCCCGAAACGGTCAAGGTGGAAAAGCTCCCCGAGATCGAGGTGGATTCCTCCAACGTCCGTTCGATCCCGAAATCGTCCGTCCAGCCCATCCGCGAATCCAGACGCGAGCTCAGGCTCACCTCGACGCTCCCGTCAGGTTCCCTCGCGGAGAAGCTCGCGGACGCAAACGCCGAAACGGCCACGGTCTGGCGGCCGGCATACGCTTCGCAGGGATTCCGCGGCGCGCGCCTCGACGCCTTCGCGGTCTCGCCGGACGGATCCGTGCTCGCCATCGCCGAACGAACCGGCACGGCCAACGGACCGAACGGCACGCGCATCGTCCTGGTCAACACCTCGAACTGGCAGGTCATCCGCGTCTTCACGGTCGGACGCATGCTGAAGAAGCTCGCGTTCGTCCCCGAAACGACCACGCTGGCCGCCATCGCGTTCCCCCAAATGTCCATCAAACAGGATTTCGGGCTGGCGGTCCTCGACCTCGCGGCAGGGAAGGAACAGGAGTTCCTGTCTCTTCCCATCCCATTCAACGAGAAGACCGCCCCGGAGGACGTCGCGCTGCTCGCCATGCAGGACCGGATCATCTGCTCCGGGTTCTTCGGCTCGACCGTCTTCTGCATCCATCTCCCCGTCGCAAAGGATTCCGGTGTCCCGTTCCACACGTTCGAGACCGTCTCGCCCGCCTCGGCGCTCGCGATCACTCCGGACGGAAAATCCCTCGCCGCCGCCTCGCTGAAGGCAATCGAGTATTTCGACCTGAATCCCGCTGCCAATTACAAACGCAAGTCCATCACCTCGCTCGACCTCGGCTGGAAGCCCGTCGACGTCCATTTCCTCAACGGCGCGCAGACCGACTTCATCCTCTGCCCCGCCTTCCGCGATGACTCCGCGCCGATCTTCGTGCGCTCCTCCGTAAAGGATCCGCTCGACGGACGCAGCGCGGGCTTCGCGGTCCCGATGGAACAGAACAGCCAGATCGGCGTCGCGTTCAAGGTCAAGGGCCGCATCGACGTGATCGACCCCGCCTCGCTGGAGGCCACCGACAGCGTGATTATGGAACAGCTCCGCCCCGCCACCTCCGGCGACAATGCGTTTGTCTTCTACCATGATGCCATCCACGCGTTCTGCGTGATCGACACCAACGGAAACTGCTTCGCCGTCGCAAAACCGCAAAACGAAAAACGCTGGGGGAAACGCATCATCTGGAACGGCGGAGCCTCGAAGAAATGAGCCGCATTCTTTCTCTGATTGCGCTTGCGTTTCTCCCGTTTTTCATGTACTCCTGCGCCCTGTTCGAGGACGCCAAGCCGGAACCCGACAACGTCTCCCCGACGCGTTCCCAGCTCATCGCCGCCACTGGCGGCTTCATCTGCCTCTACCGTGACGGCGCGAACCCGGTCGACCTGCTCTACGTGAAAAGCACAGCGAACGAAGCCGGATTTCAGGTCGTCTTCAAGATCGCCGAATCCTCCGTGATCCCGGAGGCGATCCGCAAAGGCTGGGGCGACGTCGCGGTCGGATTCACCGAGGCCGAGGCAAAAAAACTCGGCCTGCGCGTCATTCCCCTGCCCCGCGCCGAAAACGACCTCCGCGAGGACGCCGGCACGAACGTCCTTCTGCTCCGTTCCGCCGACGAGTTCCTGGACAACCTCCTGAACCCGGACAAACAGAAAAAGAAGACGTCCGCCAATTCCGACGGCCCCATCCTCCTCCCGTAAACCAGTCTGTAAGGAACCCGGAACATGAACGCATACCAGTTGTGGCTCAGGCTGACATATTGGTTCCGTGCGACCCCGGAACTTTTCATCTTTACGACGATTCCGGACATCGCCGCCGTCACCGTCCTGCTGTTCATTCTGAAACGTTTCCCCGAGATGAAGAAGCCTCTGCTGGCGATCTTCGTCCTGATCCTCTTCCGCGCGATCCTCCTGCCATGGACGTTCACGAACGACATGACGGGACAATTCCTGATCTATCTGCCGTTCAGCGTCGTATGGACGCCCTCCATGATCATATGCTTTATGACCTGCCAGTACGTCGCACCCGCCAGGGACCGCGGCATTTTACTGTGCGCCAGGATCCTCGGCATCATCTATCTGCTGATCCATCTGTTCCCTATCCTTTTCGTCCTTGGCAGTCGCTGATCTCCGTTTTTTTTCGCATCTCCGCCCGTTTGACTTTTGGGAAATAGCCTACTATATTATATAAAAAACATAAATCAACGGAAAGAAACCGGGCATGGGTTCGTCAGAGGCTATTGTTTTTTTCGGTTTGTACGGGATCTTCGGTCTCGTCGGCATCGGCAGCGCCATCGCCCTGCTGAGACTCCTGCTCCGCGTCCGCAAATGGCCGCGCCGGAAAGAGAACATCCTGCGGCATTTGTCGGCTCTGTGCATTCTGATCGTCCTTCATGTGATCATGGTCCCCTGGGGATTTCTCCTTTTGGATATGATCCGTGTCGGAGCGGAGTTCGTCTTTTTCCTCTATCTGGCGTTTAAGATCACATGGTTCGGTTTCATGCTGGGGATTCTTTTCGAATATCAGTTCCGCAAGCAGCCCGTTTTCTTCCGCGCCCTGATGAATTGTTTGTTCTATCTTGCTCTGTGTTTCCTTCACGATCTTCTGATCCTGATGAGCCTTCGGGGAATCGGCTGTTAAAAGTCCCTTTTCTTTCTTTTCGAAAGAGCGCCTGTCCTGGAGAACGAACCGGAGACAGTCCGTTTTCATCCCCTTTTTCCGTTTTTTCGCGCGTCTTCGTTTTCTTTTTCCGCTTTTTGTGGTATAGTATTATACCATGTTTTTTCAAAAAGAGGCCCGTCCATGAAACTTACCGATAATGTACCGCTGATCTTTTTCGACCTGGAAACGACTGGCGTCAATCTTTTCGTCGACCGGATCGTGGAGCTGTCCGTGATCAAAATCATGCCCGACGGCACACGCGAGACCAAGACCCGCCTGATCAACCCGGAAATGCCCATCCCGCCCGAGGCGACCGCCGTTCACCACATCTCCGACGAGGACGTGAAGGACGCGCCGACGTTCCGCCAGATCGCCCACAGCCTTGCGATCTATTTCGAGGGATGCGACCTCGGCGGCTACAACATCGGCAAGTTCGACATCCCGATGCTCACGCGCGAGTTCGCCCGCTGCGGCATCCAGTTCTCCGCCGCAGGCCGCCGCATCTTCGACTCCTTCACGATCTTCTGCCAGATGGAGCCGCGCAACCTCACTGCCGCCTACAAATTCTTCTGCGGAAAGAAGCTCGAAGGCGCGCACGGGGCCGCCGCCGACGCCCAGGCTTCGCTCGAAGTCCTGGAGGCGCAGCTCGAACGCTACTCGACCATGTCGCCCGACCAGTTCCCCGAAACGATTACCACTTTCCCGCAGACCCTCGATGAGCTCCACGCGTTCTGCAACCAGGTCAATCCGAGCAACGTCGACAAAAACGGCCGCTTCAAATGGCGCAACGGTGAGGCGGTCGTGTCGTTCGGACGGCACAACGGCGAAACGCTCCGCGAGGTCGCCGCGAACGCGCCCGACTTCCTCCAGTGGATCATCCGCGCCGACTTCGACGACGACGTGAAGCAGATCGCGCAGAACGCCCTTCGCGGCAAGTTCCCCGTCCACCCGTAACCCTAGCCCAAACTCAGCACGCATCAACGCTGTTTATCGAAATATGAATCAGCCCGACGACAAAAACGACATGAAATACCTGGTCGAACTGCTCGACGATGAAAACGAGCAGTCCGCGAGCATGGCCATGGCCGAACTGCTCACAAAGGGCAACACCGCGCTGGAGCCGGTCCTCCGCGACATGCAGAAGTCCGACAATCCGCGCCTCCGCAAACGCACCCGCCAGCTTCAGCATGCCCTCATGGCGCGTTCCCGCCGCCGCATCTTCATGCAGCCGCCCGAACGCCCTATCTCGTTGCTCACCGGGCTGATCCGGCTCCATCTGTGCTGGTTCGACAACGACAAACAGTCGTTCGTGGAGAAGCAGTGGCGCGAGCTCGAGGCGGAGTACCGCAAGGCGCACCCCGCCGACCTCTTCGGCATGGCGGAGTTCATGCGGAAGATGTTCCCCGACCGCCCCGAAAACCGCGATTTCCACCCCGATTCCTTCTGCATCGGCGCGGTCCTGGAGGACAAGATCGGCTCCGACCTCATTTTCGCCTGCATCGCTGCCATCCTCTCCTCCTCCACGCAGAACCGCTTCAGCGTGGTCCGCGTCGGCATCGACACCGCGGTCGCCGACAGCGACGGCCGCCTCGTCTTCCCCGTCGACAACTGGCAGCTCTACGGCGGCGTAGCCGAGGGCGAGGAGCCCCCGGTTGTCTGGGACACCCAGACCATCCTGCGCTACGTTTCCTCCGTGCTGTTCGTCTCCGCCGTCGCGTCCGACGGATTCCGCTACCTCTACACGATCGGCGCGCCGCTCGCCGCCGCCATCGGGGAGAAGGACCTGTCGTTCCTCCCCTACCCCTACGGCAACGGCTCCGGCGAGGACAGTTCGAACGGCGGAAAGAAATCATGAGCTCGCAATCCACGATGCCCCGGGCGGACCTCCACACGCACACCGCTCTCTGCAAGCACGCGTCCGGCACGCCGGAGGAATACCTCGCCGCCGCACAGGAGGCCGGGCTGGCGTACTGGGGCGTCTCCGACCATTTCCCCGCCCCGGCGGGGTACGACGCCGAATTCCGCATGGCGCCGAACGATCTGCCGCGCTATTTCGGCATCCTCGATTCGCTCCGCGCAGCCGCGGACGGTTCCAATTTGCAGGTGCTCGCCGCCGCCGAATTCGACTATGTGCCGGGCCGCATGGACGAGGTGTTCGCCGCGCTCGACCCGCTCCGTCCGAAGTTTGACTACCTGATCGGCTCGGTGCATTACGTCGGCGAGTTCGCGTTCGACGACCCGGACAAGCTCGCGGACTGGCCGCGCTACGGCGTGGACGCCGTGTGGGACGACTATCTGACCGGCCTGAAAGCATTCGTCGAGCTCGGAGGATTCAACGTCATGGCGCACTCCGACCTGCCGAAGAAATTCGGATTCCGTCCCTCGAACTACGAAAGCGTCGTGCGCCGCATGACGGACATCTACGCATGCGCCGCCGCGAAGGGCATCCGCCTGGAACTGAACACCGCAGGGCTCCGTGTGGCCGCGGACGAGATCTACCCCTCCCCGGAACTCCTCCGCGCCGCATTCCGCGCCGGCATGAAGATCACGCTCGGTTCCGACGCGCACAAGCCGGAACACGTCGCCTACGGGTTCGACCGCGCCGCCGAGCTCGCGCGCTCCGTCGGCTGGACCTCGCACACGGCGTTCGTCCGCGGCGAAGCCGTCGAGCTCCCGCTGTAAACCGTTCCCGTCCGCACCTCAGCACTGGATACAGTTGTGCAAAGACTAGAAACTAAACAAAAAAATAATGACACTTTGTTTTTCTCTTGACAATCAGTTGTCAGCATGTTATATTGATTGAAAAGCACAAAAAAGATGGAATAAACTCGCGTGAAGCGCCATAGGAGTCCGGTCATGACTGCTCCCTCACCCCCGAAGAAGAAAAAGATTCTGTCCTGCGCGGCGTTTTCCTGCCTCGGCTGTCTCGGAATCGCGGTCCTGGCCGTGATCGTCCTTGTGATCGTCCTCGCGATTGCCGATGCCCGCATCGACCATTCGGAGAAGCTGATCTCATCAAGCACCGATTATGCCGCGTTTATCAAAAAGAGCAAGGTCACATTCGGGCCGAACGTGGTCTCCTGCGAATGGGCGCTGAAGGGAAAAGACAACCGGAAACTCCTGTCGCTGTCCGCACTGGTCCCGTCGCCGTCGGATTACGACGTGATCGTTTCCGGTTTCGTCATCCTGTCGGAGGAGGAATCGAAAAGAATCCTTGCCGAATATGACTGTTATGAAAAAGTCAAGTGGATGTCCCGACTTTTTCGTGGTTTTCTGTGTTTTTGGGTTTCGAATGAACTTATAACGATACCTCTTATGAGGCAA
>CACWOL010000027.1 GCA_902762495.1 uncultured bacterium
CAGCTTTTCACAGGCAAAAGGACATATGCGTGAACTTGAGATTGCTCTACAAGCCCAGAAAAGAGGTTTTTCCCCAGTTTCTTTAGGAGAGAAATTTGCCGATGGATTGAAACATGGGGATACGGACCTTGATGTTTTGATTCGCAGAGGTACAAAAAACTTTGCCATTGAAAGTAAAGCGTATGCAGGCTTTGTTCCGGATGATATGGTAAAAGCGGATGCAGAAAGCCTTATTGTTTTTTGCCAGGAAATCGGTCAAACAACACCGGTTTTCTGTTTTGAAAATCCTCCGTCCGAACTTGCACAGGCATTCCTCAAAAGACATGGAATAAAATGTCTGATTGGAACTGCCGAAGAGATCGCAGCAAAACTTGATTTCCTTTCATCACTTTAATAACAGGAGAAAAAAATGAAAAACAAATTTGGTTTTCTTTTTCTTGCAATCACATTGTGTTTCTGTGCTCTTCCCGTGCAGGGCGCTGATTATGCAACCTTTGAAAGCTTTTACAGTTCCGGCGGAATAGGTTTTTGGGGTTGGACGGGTATAATTGTGGGGACAATAGCTGTTGCGGCCTTTACGTATATCACGTTCGGCGGTGGTGCGGCTGCTGCACCGGCGTGGATGACGGCTGTAGGTGGTTGGATTGGATCGACTGTCGGTCTGTCCGGTATAGCTGCATCCAACTTCGGTTTGGCGCTATTAGGTGGCGGATCTATTGCCGCAGGAGGATTAGGTGTTGCCGGAGGAGTAGCAGTTTTAGCGGCGGCACTGAGTTTTGGAACCGATGTCGCCATTTCATATGGAACTGACATAGCTCTTGAAAGCTGGAATCAAACTAGGTTTATTAATGCCAACAAAGAAATGATAATGCTTCCGATTCCAAGAAATGAAAAAGGTGGAAAAGCATATAAAGCGGCAATAGAATATCTTAATGAATATTTCAAAGAGGATAAGCTTATTAATGATCCTGAAAATCAAAGTGTTGTAAATTCCGCATTAGGTCTGCTACAGGGGAAAATGTCGGCAGAGAAAGATAAAGACTATATCTTGAAGAACGATGTGTTACTGGCTTTGTTAAAGCTTCAAACAAATGACTATTCCGGTGCTGCTTATGCAGCCAATAGAGCAATGCTGGAAGCAAGAGAACAAAAAGAAGTCGAATCACTTCCTGCTTTTATTTATGCTTTGGCTTCTCTTTCAAATCCCGAGACGACTTGTGACGATGGAATTATTTATGCTCTTCATAAAGCATACGTACTCGAACCAAAAAATAAAATGATTCCGATTATGACCGGATGTTGCATGGACAGGATTATGTATCGGTATCACTATGGAAAAATAACCAGCACGCATTTAAAAGAGTATTTTGAAACAATCACGAATGAAGAACTTAACGATGAATTGGCGGCCGAATCTCTTAATATATTCCTTACGAGATGCTTGATTGAGCTTAAAAGAACAAAGCAGGATTTCTATATTATCACAAAAGATGAATCCTTGATGAATGACGATGACATTGTTGCTGAATTGAAAAAACGCTATGATAGACATGTCAGCCTCATCTCACTGTTGCAAACCTCTGCTTGCAGCCAAGTAACCCGTTTGTCTAAAAAGTTTCCAAAGGACTCTGAACTTACGGCAGAAAAACTTACTTCATTATTGGATTCATATTGGAGAGATCTTCCGGATTTAAAAGACCAAATCACTCCAAAATCCAATACTCAGATTCCAAACTATCAACAAAATGGACAGAATAATCCATATATGCAACAGCCTCAAAATGGACAGAAGAATTTGATATTTCAGATGAATCCCTACGGACAGAACAATCCATACATGCAGCAGAACCCGTATGGACAGAATAATGCTTATATGCAGATTATTCCTCGCACACCGCAGGAACAGTTCCAGATGGGGCTTCGTTATGCAGAAGGGAATGGTGTCCCAAAGAGTGAAGCAGAAGCATTCAGATGGTGGAGACGTGCTGCTGACCAGGGAAATGCCGATGCGCAGAATATGATGGGAAACTGTTGCTTTGATGGGTATGGAGTGGAAAGGAATTATTCCTACGCAGTTGGCTGGTATCGTCTGGCTGTCGAACAGGGACATGCGGAAGCAATGTACCATCTCGGAGCCTGCTATTATTTCGGATATGGCGTAACGCGAAATGCTACCGAGGCTGTCAACTGGTACCGCAGGGCCGCTGAAAAAGGCAATGAATCCGCTATAAGAGTATTGAACGGAACACAGAATCGTAATTACGGTTCAAGCCGTTCATCCCAATCAAATGGTGATACTGTCAGCCGGATTCAGAATATGTTTCCCAGAGAATACCAGGAAGCACAACGCCTCCGCATTAGCGATCCTGCGGCCTATCGAAATAGAATGTATGAACTTCAAAGCCGATTGAATAACGTGAGATAAGAACCGCTTTGCTGGGGGCGCACATTCGTGCGCCTCGGTAGCCTCGCTTACGCTCGGCAGTTTTACTTCATTACCGCCGAGACGCGGACGGCAGAGGTATTAGATTGCGGTACGATCCTTTTTTGACCGCTGAGACGCTAACGGCAGAGGTTATTATTACTGCTGAGATAGGTGCGGATCATTCGGCCTGGTGACGGGGGTCGCCGCAGAGGATGTTCATCGCCATGGTGAAGAGGGAGAAGGTGACGTCGGCGTCGTAGGCGGCGCGGTGGGGCTGGCCGGGGAAATTGTCGGGCACGGGGAATTTCGAGCGGAGGAATTCGAGGCTGTAGCTGGAAAGCCCGGGGTAGGCGCGGCGGAAGATCGGGATGCTGTCGTAAGCTCCGCCCTGGATCAGCTCCATGCCACAGCGCGCGAGGCTCTCCTGCATGAACGACAGGTCGAACCGGGCGTTATGCGCCACCAGGCGCGACTTGCGGGCGAAATCCATGAACTTGAACCCGGCCTCCCTGAACTTCGGCGCGTCGGCGACCATGGCGTCGTCGATGCCGGTCAGCGCGGTCAGGCGCGGCGGGATGGGCACGCCGGGGTTCACGAGCGTCTGGAACCTCGAAACGGAGCCGTCGAGCTCCACGCGGACCGCGCCGATCTCAATGATGCGGTCACGGACCGCGCTGAAGCCGGTCGTTTCGAGGTCGAAGACGGTGAACGGTCCGGAGCTGAGCCAGTTCATGGGGGAATGAATCCAGTTTCAGTTCAGCGGACGGTCATTCCTTCGCCAGCTGGTGAGCTGCGAGGTCGTAGCCGTGCTTGTTGGAGATGTTGATGGGGCAGGGCTTGATGTCCCAGATCTTCTCTGCATACTCGCGGATGGAACGGTCGCTGGAGAAATAGCCCATCTTCGCGATGTTGATGAGGCACTTCTTCTGCCATTCGGCGGGTTTGCGGTAGAGCTCGGCGACCTGCTCCTGGACGGCGGCGTAGGAATCGAAGTCGGCCGCGCACATGTAGTTGTCGGAGTTGAGGCTTTCGAGGATCGGCTTGAAGATGTCGAATTCGCCGGGCGAGAAGAAGTTGGTGCGGATGAGCTCGAGCGCGCGTTTCAGCAGCGGGGATTTCTCCACGAATTCGTTCGGACGGTACCCCCGCTCGCGGAGCTGTTTCACCTCGTCGAAGTTCATGCCGAAGATGAAGATGTTGTCCTCGCCGACCTGGTTTCGGATCTCGATGTTCGCGCCGTCGAGCGTGCCGATCGTGAGCGCGCCGTTCAGGGCGAACTTCATGTTGCTGGTGCCGGACGCCTCGGTTCCGGCAAGGGAAATCTGCTCGGAGAGGTCGGCGGCGGGAATGATCTTTTCGGCGAGGGAGACGCGGTAGTTGGCGAGGAAGACGACCTTCAGCTTGTCGCCGATGGCCTTGTCGTTGTTGATGACTTCGGCGACGGAGTTGATGAGCTTGATGATGAGCTTGGCCATGTAATAGCCGGGGGCGGATTTCGCGCCGAAGATGATGGTGCGCGGGACGAAGTCCATGTCCGGGTTGTCCTTCAGCTTCAGGTAGAGCGTGATGGCGTGGAGGATGTTCAGGAGCTGGCGCTTGTACTCGTGGAGGCGCTTCACCTGCACGTCGAAGAGGGAATCGGGGTTGATTTCGACGCCGTTGTGTTCGCTGATGTACTTCGCGAGGACGAGCTTGTTGGCGCGCTTGATCTTCGCGAGCTCGCCGAGGAAATCCTTATCCTTTTCGAACTTGACGAGGTTTTCGAGCTGGTCGAGGTCCTTCGGCCATTCGTCGCCGATCCTGGAGTCGATGAGGCGGGAAAGTCCGGGGTTGGCCTTCTTCAGCCAGCGGCGGGGCGTGATGCCGTTCGTGACGTTCACGAACTTGCCGGGGAAGAATTCGTTGAAGTCGCGGAAGAGGCCGTTCTGCAGGAGCTCTGTGTGGAGCGCGGCGACGCCGTTCACGTGCTTGGCCGTGACGACGCACATGTAGGCCATGCGGACCATCTTCTCGGGCTGTTCCTGGATGAGGGACATCCTCGCCTGCATGCTGTTGTCGTTGATGTAGCGCGTGGCGACCTGGCGGAGGAAGATGAAGTTGATCTGGTAGATGATCTCGAGGTGGCGCGGGAGGAGCTTTTCGAACAGCTTCACGGACCAGCGTTCGAGCGCCTCGGACATGAGCGTGTGGTTGGTGTAGTTGAAGACGCTCGTGGTGACCTTCCACGCCTTGTCCCAGGAGTAGTTGTGGATGTCGATGAGGATCCGCATCATTTCGGGGATGGCGAGGGCGGGGTGCGTGTCGTTGAGCTGGACGACGATGGAGTCCTTGAGGTTCTTGAGGTCGTTTCCGGTGTTCCGGAAGCGCGTGAAAATGTCCTGAAGCGAGGCGGAGACGAGGAAATACTGCTGTTTGAGGCGGAGCTCCTTGCCCTCGTAGTTGTTGTCGTTCGGGTAGAGCACGCGCGTGATGTTCTGGTCCAGGCTGGACTCGAGGTTGGCGCTGATGTAGTCGCCCTGGTTGAACTTCGCGAGGTTGAACCCGTAGAGCGACTCGGCGGACCACAGGCGGAGCGTGTTCACGGTGTGGTTGCGGTAGCCGGGGATCGGGGTGTCGTAGGGCATTGCCTTCACGTCCTGCGTGTCGACCCATCTGCGGCGGTCCGGGTTGGCGTCGTCGCGGATCTTCTCGACATGGCCGCCGAACTGGACGACGCAGGCGAGCTCGGGACGGCGGATCTCCCACGGGTTGCCGCGGCTGAGCCAGTTGTCCGGCTCCTCGACCTGGTATCCGTTCTGGATGATCTGCTTGAAGATGCCGTAGTCGTAGCGGATGCCGTAGCCGAACGCCGGAAGCTCCAGCGTGGCCATGGAGTCCAGGAAACAGGCCGCGAGACGTCCGAGACCGCCGTTGCCGAGGCCGGCGTCGACTTCCTCGTCGCGGATTTCGTCGATGTTGAACCCGAGTTCCGCCATCGCTTCGGCGGCTTCCTCTTCCACGCCCAGGTTGACCATGGCGTTGCCGAGCGTGCGTCCGATCAGGAACTCAAGCGAGATGTAGTGGACGATGCGGGGCTTCTTTTCTTCGTATTCGTCGCGGGTGGCGATCCAGTCGCGCATCATGAGGTCGCGGATGGTCAGCGCCAGCGCATGGTAGCAATTCAGGTTGACGGCTTTTTCCGGGCGTTTGCCGAGCGAGCAGATCAGGTGGTGCAGGAAAAGCTTCTTCAGCATTTCCTTCGTTTCTTTCTTGGCCATGGTTTGAAAACTCCTTCTTGCGAGGCAGTGAAATGGGCTGTGTTGGCGTGCCGAGGCAGGGTGGCTCCGGCGGGCGCACGACCATTGGACGGGCTGCTCCGTCCGGGATTCGCGCGTGTAAAATAACATAGCAATATAATATACTCTTGGGAACATCGGTTTTCAACCCGGAATACCGCGTAAGAAACGAAAAACGCGTGTTTTGGGCATGTTCCGGAAACGGCTGGTCACGGTATGAAAAACGTCCCGGCTGTCATCTTTCAAAAAGACGGGAAAAAGTTCGTTTTCCGTCCTTGTGGTCTTGATTTCAAACCGTTTCGAGTCTATATTATTTCGATATATTTTTTTTGACAGCAAAACGGCGGTCCCCGGCGCATCTTTTTGTTCGGGGGCCCGCTTCAGAAAGGCGCTTCCCATGGACGAAACTCTCCTGAAAACTCCGTTGGCCGACGAACATGTCGCGCTCGGCGCGCGCATGGTCCCCTTCGCCGGCTGGTACATGCCAGTCCAGTACAAGGAAGGCATCCTCGCCGAACATAAGTATACGCGCGAACACGTCTCGTTGTTCGATATCTGCCACATGGGCGAGTTCACCGCCGTCGGACCCGGCGCGGCCGAGGCGCTCGACGCCGCGCTGGCGCGGTCCGTGGCGGACCAGAAGGACGGCGTCTGCCGCTACAATTTCCTGCTGAACGAGGCGGGCGGCGTGATCGACGACCTGATCGTGTACCGGATGGGCGCGGAGGAGTTCTTCATCGTGGTAAACGCAGCGCGGATCGCGGTCGATTTCGCCGAACTACGCAAACGCCTTCCCGCGTCCGTGAAACTGGATAATTTGTCCGACGCCACGGCGAAATTCGACCTTCAGGGGCCGGACTCCATGGCTGTGCTGACCACGCTCGGCCTGGATGCCGCCGCCCTGCCGAAGTATTACCATTGGGGCAGGTTCAATCTCTTCGGTCTCGACATGCTCATCAGCCGCACCGGCTACACCGGCGAACTCGGTTTCGAGCTGTATTTCGACGCCGCGCACGCGATTGACGTGTGGCGGAAACTTCTTGCCTGTCCGGGCGTGAAACCCGCCGGACTCGGCGCGCGCGACACGCTTCGCCTGGAGATGGGCTATCCTCTGTATGGCGACGAGATGGACGAGGCGACCACCCCGGTCGAAGCCGGATTCGGCGCGATGCTGAAGCTCGACAAATCCGACCGCAGGTTCGTCGGTTCCGATTCGCTCCGCGCCAATCCGCCGAAAAAGCATCTGCGCGGGATCGTGCTGGAAGGCCGCCGCGCCGCCCACACGGGGACGCCGGTTCTGCTCAACGGAACGCAGGTCGGCACGATCACGTCCGGCACGTTCGCGCCCTCTCTCGGATGCGCCGTGGCGATGGCGTATTTCGACGCGTCGGCGGAGCTTCCCGCGGATGCGGAGTTCGACGTGGAACTTCACCGCGCCGTCGTGAAGGCAAAACTCGCCCAGCTGCCGTTCTGGACGCACGGCACGGCCAACCCGAAAAAATGACTTTCCCGTTCAATCAGAACAATCAACCGTTTTACAACCATACCAACCCAATTTCAGGAGAAAACCATGGCGAAATACTACGCTGAATCGCACGAATGGATCGAACTCGACGGGACCACCGCCACGCTCGGCATCTCCAAATACGCCGCCGACTCCCTCGGCGACATCACCTACGTCGAGATCCCGGCGCCCGGCAAGGCCGTTGCCGCGGGCGAAGTCCTCTGCACGGTCGAATCCGTGAAGGCCGTTTCCGACGTCTATGCGCCCGTCGCGGGCACCGTCGGAGAAGGCAACGCCGACCTCGAAGCCGATCCCGCCGCGCTCAATGCCGATCCGGAAAACACCTGGATCTGCAAGCTCGAAGGCGTGAAGGCGGACGATCTCGGCGGCCTGATGGACGCCGACGCCTACGCCAAGTACGTCGAAACGCTCTGATCCGTCTTTTTTCCTGTTCAGTTCACCAGAAGAAAGGCAACAATCATGCCTTACATCCCGAATACCGACGCCGACCGGCAGGAAATGCTTGCCGCGGCGGGATTTGCGTCCATCGAGGATATGTGGCAGAAGGCCGGGGTGAAATTCCCCGCGCCCCCGCTCGACGGCATCCCCGAAGGCAAATCCGAGTTCGAGGTCATGTCGTATCTCTCCGGCCTCGCCGAAATGAACGCCACGCACCTGATCAACTTCGTGGGCGGCGGCTACTACGACCACATCATCCCGGCGGCCGCCGACGCCATCGCCGCGCGCGGCGAGTTCTACACCGCCTACACCCCGTACCAGCCGGAAGCCTCGCAGGGCACGCTCCAGGCCATCTACGAATACCAGACCGCGATCTGCCGTCTGACCGGCATGGAGGTCTCCAACGCCAGCCTCTACGACGGCGGCACCGCCCTCTTCGAAGCCATGATGATGGCCGCACACATCACCGGACGCCGCCAGGTCGTGATCTCTGCCGCCGTCTCCCCCATCTTCCGCCGCATGATCGAATGCTACTGCCGGAACCTGGACCTGGAACGCATCGAGATCCCGGACGGACGCGGCACGGATTCCAATCTGGATGCCGTGACCGCCGCTGTCACCGACCGCACCGCGTGCGTGATCGTGCAGTACCCGAACTTCTTCGGCGAGGTCGAGGACCTGTCCGGGATCGCCGCCGCCGCACAGGCGAAAGGCGCGCTCGCCGTGTGCTCCACGTACCCTGTGGCGCTCGGCTGCCTGAAGACGCCCGGCGAGATGGGATTCGACATCGTGACCGGCGAGGGGCAGAGCCTCGGCATCCCGCTGAGTTTCGGCGGCCCGTACCTCGGATTCATGGCCGTCAAGTCCAAATACATGCGCAAGATGCCCGGCCGCGTGGTCGGCCGCACCGTGGACCTGAACGGAAAGACCGGCTACGTGCTGACGCTCCAGACCCGCGAACAGCACATCCGCCGCGAACACGCCACCAGCAACATCTGCTCCAACGAGAGCCTGTGCGCGCTGAACGCCCTGATCTACCTTTCCCTCTGCGGAAAGAACGGATTCAAACAGGTCGGCGAACTCTGCATGTCGAAGGCCGTGTATGCCCGCGAACAGCTCCTCGCGATCGACGGCGTGTCGGCCGTCGGCTCCGGCGCGTTCTTCAACGAATTCGTGATCGAGACCCCGCTCGACGGCGCGGAACTGGTCGGCAAGCTCATCGACAAGGGGTTCGCCGCCGGATTCCCGCTCGGACGCTATTACCCCGAACGCAAGAACCAGATCCTCGTGGCCGTGACCGAAAAACGCACCCGCGAGGAGATCAAGGCGCTTGCAAACGCGATGGAGGCGCTGATATGAAGCTGATCTATGAAACCGGCCGTGCCGGCCGTACCGGCGTCGTGCTCCCGAAGTGCGACGTCCCCGCCGCGTCCGCGGTCCCCGCCGCCCTCCGACGCGCCGAACCCGCGGGCCTGCCCGAAGCCTCCGAACTTGAGGTCGTGCGCCATTTCACCGGGCTCAGCCGGATGAATATGAGCGTGGACACCAATTTCTATCCGCTCGGGTCCTGCACCATGAAATACAATCCGAAGTTCCACGAGAAAGTGGTGCGCCTCGCCGGATTCGCCGACCTGCACCCGCTTCTGCCTCAGCTCCGCCGCGGCGGCGTGCTGGTCCAGGGCGCGCTGATCGTGCTCCACGAGACGGAACGCATGCTCGCCGAACTCCTCGGATTCTCACAGATGACCATGCAGCCCATGGCGGGCGCCCACGGCGAACTCACCGGCTGCATGCTGATCGCGGCCTATCACCGCGCCCGCCGCGACACCGCCCGCAAGTACATGCTGATCCCGGATGCCGCGCACGGCACGAACCCTGCGAGCGCCACCGTGGCAGGGTTCACGACGAAGGTCGTGCCCAGCGACGCGGACGGCAACGTGGACCTGGACGCGCTGAAGGCGATGCTGTCGCCCGAAGTGGCGGGCATCATGCTGACGTGCCCGAACACGCTCGGCCTCTTCGACCCGAACGTGTCCGAGATCTGCAAGCTCGTGCACCAGGCGGGCGGCCTCTGCTACTGCGACGGCGCGAACTTCAACGCCATCGTCGGACGCGTCCGCCCCGGCGACATCGGATTCGACGTGATGCACGTGAACCTGCACAAGACGTTCTCCACGCCGCACGGCGGCGGCGGTCCCGGCTCCGGCCCGGTCGGCGTTTCCATCAGCCTCGTGCCGTACCTGCCCACGTCCCGCGTGATCCGGCGGTCGGACGGCATCTGCTGCCTGGAGTACAACTACCCGGAATCCATCGGCTACATCGCGCCGTTCTACGGCAACTTCGGCGTGATCCTGCGCGCCTACGCCTATCTGCTCACGCTCGGCCGCGAAGGGCTTGTGCGCGTCAGCGAGAACGCCGTCCTGAACGCGAACTACGTGGCGTCGCAGCTTGAGGCATATTACGACCGCAAGTACAAGCGCCCCTGCATGCACGAGTGCGTCCTTTCCGGCAAGCGTCAGCTCGACGCGAAGGGCGTCCACACGCTCGATATCGCCAAGGGCCTGATCGACCGCGGATTCCATCCGCCCACGATCTACTTCCCGCTGATCGTGCCGGAGGCCATCATGATCGAGCCGACCGAGACCGAGTCCAAGGAGATACTCGACGAGTTCATCGAGGCCATGAAGGACATCGCCAGCGCCGCTGAAAACGACCCGGAATCCCTGCATGCCGCGCCCGTCACCACCCCGGTGCGCCGCCTCGACGAAACGCTCGCCGCGCGCAAGCCCGACCTGAAGTATACCGGGCAGGCATAGCCTGCACTGCGGTCGTGTCCGGCTCCGCTCGGGCACGACTTCATACAAACGCAAATAAACTCAATGCCGTGACGGTCCGACCGTTGCGGCGTTTTTCTTTTAAAACGAACTTGTTTTTTAGCGATATTTGTGATATATTATGGATATGAATGAATAAAAGCGCCAACGGTATATAAGGAGCTCTCGAAAATGTCGATCATCATCTCCAGCGGCGACGTCGAAAGCGGCATCATCCTCGAAAACGACACACTGACCGTCCTCGACGGTGGAATTGTAGATGACGCAATTCTCTTTGGGAACGGAAGACTTGATGTTTCCAGCGGGGGAACGGCGAACAGCACCACGGTCAATTCCCGCGGCTGGGTATATGTTTCCAGCGGCGGCACGGCGAATTGCACCACGATCAACTCCTTTGGCAGTATGTATGTCTCCAGCGGCGGTACGGCTAATAACACCACGGTCAACTCTTACGGCAGCATTTTTGTCTCCCATGGCGGCGCGGCAGACAGCACCACGGTCAACTCCAACGGATATCTCTATGTTTCCAGCGGCGGCACGGCGAACAATGCCGAGGTCATTTCCGGCGGTTCCCTGAGAGTTTCCTCTGGCGCGACCGCGACGAATGTCAGGGAAAACGGCGGCTATGTGAGTGTCGCTGCAGACGCGAATGTTACCTTTACCCCGAATACGTTCAGTGGCCTTGTCCTTTCCAATGCATCCGCTACGGTCCACGCCGGTACCACTGCGACCAATGCATGGGTCATCAAATCGGGAAAACTTTTTGTTTACGAGGATGGGGCGGTAGAAAGCACAACTGTTAATAATTATGGACAACTCACTGTCTTCAGTAGTGGTATAGCGAACAATAATATTATCAATAGTAGTGGTCGCATGTATGTTTCCAGCGGCGGAACGGCGAACAATACAACCGTCAGCAATGGTGGTCGTCTTGTTGTTTCCATCGGTGGAATAGTAAACAGTACTACCGTAGATTCCGATGCCGAAGTATACATTCCCAGTGGAGGTTTGGCAAACCTCATTACAGTATATTCAGGCGGTAGCCTTGAAATCCAAGAAGGCGGTTCAGCGATCGAAATCGTGGAAAATGGTGGATACGTTGATGCCGAATTCGCCAATGTGATGTTTTTATCGAATACATTCTCTGACTTTGTTCTTTCCAATGCACACGCAACGATTCACTCCGGTACAACGGCAAATGATATTACCATAGATTTTGGAGGAAGATTCAATATCTTTAGCGGCGGTATTGTGAACAATACTATGGTCAATGGTGATGGCCGTTTATTCGTTTCTAGCGGCGGGACCGCAAACAATACCATTATGTCTGGTGCTTGGTTTTATGTTTATAGCGGGGGTACAGCATACAACACCACAGTCAAAAGATATGCCTTAGATATTTATGACGGGGGCAGGGCTGATAGCGTCACCATAAACTCCAATGGAATACTTTGTATTTCCGGCGGAGGGAAGGTCACAGGGAAGATGACGTTCGAAGAAGGGGCGGTCGTTTCGATGTATAAGGGGGCGATTCTCAACTTCGACCTGACGCAAACCGAGGCGGGAGCGGAGGCTCTGGTGAATGATTTGTCGATCATTCAGGGGACGCCGGTGTACACGCTCACGGTGGACGGTTCGCAGTCGGAAGGCGTGTACACGCTCGCCAAAGGCGCGGCGGACTTCACCGGCACGATCTCCGTCGTGAACCCATCCGGCGAATCCCTCGGCACGCTCACGGTCGGCGAAACGGCGACCATTGGGGGCACGGAGTATCTGCTGACCAACGAAAACGACGAGCTCTCCGTTACCGTCAAAGCAGACACGCCTGTCCCGCCGAAATGGACATACCTGATCTATATGGCGGCCGACAGCGACATCAGCTATTGCGCCCTCTACGATATCGTCTCCATGCAGCAGGCAAATATCGATTCGGAGATCGAGGTCTATGTCCTGGCGGACAGAGCTCCTGTGGATAACCCGAGGAACGGAGATTATGTGACGCCCTATGGTACCTATCAATGGGATTCTATCTGGCCCGACACCCGCGTCGGCAAGATCACCTACAGTCCCGGGCTGACCGTGACGGTAGACTGGGAATCCTGGGGAGAACTCGACACCGGGTCCATCGCGACGCTGGAACGGTTCGTGAACTGGGCGCAGGAAAAGTCGCCCGCCGAAAACTACGGCCTGATCGTGTGGGACCACGGCAGGGAGAACACCACGCTCTGCTTCGACATCACGACCTATCCGGATAGGGAAGCCTGCTTCACGGTTTCGGAATTGTCCGACCTCCTGAAGGAAAAAGGCACTTTCCCGCTCGTGATTCTCAACAACTGTATGCTCGGGTCGGAACTCGTGGTGACGCAGATGGCGGGGAGCACGGATGTCATCGTGGTCTCGGAACCTTTGTCCTACGGGATGTCGACCTACAATTATAATGCCTTCTTCAACACGATCACGGTGGATATGACTGCGCAGGAGATGGCGGCGATCATGGTACAGAACGTGGAATCGCCGGGAGTTGCCGGTGTTGTGACCATGCTCACCTCTGTCGACGTCACGGTCTCCAGACTCGCCGAGCCTCTGGAAGCCCTCGCCGAGGCGATTGCCGCGGCAGACAACGCCGCCGACAAGACCGTCCTCATCAATGCGCTGCTCAAAGCGCCGCGGGAAGGATGCCTCTATGACGGTAAAAGAGTCAAGCAGTCCGATCTGGGCTTCCTGATCCGCGACGTCATGGCGGATCCCGATTACGGGAACACATCCGAAGGATTCCGAAAGGCTCTCGCCGACGTAAAGGCGGCGCTGGATGCGATCGTGCTCGAATACAGGGGCGTACCCGCCAAGCGCGGAAGCGGCATCACGGTCTGCAACACGGTCTGCTCTGCCGAAAGCTTTGTCGGCTCGGGGGATTCCGTGGAAAAAGCGGATGCGGCGGTCAAATCCTACATCATTTCCACCTACAAGTCCAATCCTTTGTGGGGCGGCCTGCTGTACGACTTATGCTCAACGTATCTGGCGGAGATCCCTTATGAGAGCGAATGGTCCGATGACGTTACGCTGGACGATCTGACCGGAACGAAAGATGAAGTGTCGTGGAAACCGTCGGCAGTTGTGCCCCAGTACATCGTGCAATTCTCCACGGACTCCTTCGAACATGCATTTGCTTTTGAAACGGCTGGCACGGCGGTCGATCTGCTTGGCGTCCCCGCCGGGACGTACCGGTGGCGCGTGGGCGTGAAAGAAGAGGAGGGAACGTCGGTCCCCGAAGAATGGTATGTCGGCGAAGCGTTCATTTCCGATAACACGAACGAGAATGCGAGAGTTTTCCAGTCAAAAGCCGACGCCATCGACGATCTGTTCTTTGCCACGCCGAACGGCACATGGAGCAGCCTTTATTACGCAAAGCACGTCGGTTCCGTCGGCGACTGGTCGGGAACCGGTGAAATGGTCTCCGCCGCCGGCAAGGGCCGGATCCAGGACCTTTTCTTCGGGTCCGTCGATCCGGCTACCCTGTGCCTGACCGATTCGGAAAACGGCGACGCCCTTTTCCTGGACGACGTTTATACCGTCCTGCCGGACGAGATCGAAGAGAATACGGCCAGGCTGCTCCGGCTCCAGTACATCAAAGCCGGCGCCGGAGATGACATCGTCGACATGACCAGCCAGCGGTTCGAGTATGCTGGCAGCAAACTCTTTATCTACGGCGGCGACGGAGACGATGTCATCTGGGCGGGCAAAGGCCGCAACATGCTCTTCGGCGACGCCGGAAACGACCGCATCGTTGGAGCGTCCAGCGATGACGTGATCGTGGGCGGAATCGGCGATGACACCATGCACGGCGGCGGAGGCAGCGACATCTTCACATTCTGCGAAAACTGGGGATCCGATACGATCGAACAGCTCGCGGAAGGTTCGGTTACGCTTTGGTTCCTTGAGGGAAGCATGGACAACTGGGACGCAGCCTCGCTCACCTACAAGGACGGCGGGAACAGCGTCACAGTTTCCGGTGTCTCAGCAGAAAACGTTACGCTCAAATTCGGCGTCGAACAATCCGAGGTCTTTGTGCGACTCTATTACAAAAACGCCTTTGCCGAATTCGCCTCGCAAAAGATCTTCGATGATACAGACGATGGGATCCTCGCCAGCGTGTAAAGGCAAGCATAAAACAGGTCATTCAAAATCAAAATACATATTCCCCCGCTGTTCCGGCATGGACGGCGGGGGGATTTTTTCGGGAAAAAACGGGGAGAAACGGCGGATTTGAGTTGAAAAACGGGGGAAAGCATGGTATTGTATGGGATGCTATATTTAGATTAACGTATATCCGACAAACCAAGGAGCGCACAATATGAATTCCAAGAACTGGAAACCCGAAACCCAGGCCGTCCACTGCGGCTGGACCCCGAAGAACGGCGAAACCTGCCAGCTTCCGATCTTCCAGAGCACGGCCTATAAATATAGCGACGCTCAGAGCGTGGCCGACCTCTTCGACCTCAAATCCGACGGTTTCTTCTATACCCGCCTCGCGAACCCGACCGTGGCGGCGTTCGAGACGAAGGTTGCCGAGATGGAAGGCGGCGTGGCGGCCGTGGGCGTGACCGCGGGCCAGACCGCGAACATGCTCGCGATCATGAACGTCTGCCCCTGCGGCGGACACGTCCTCGCCAGCGCGGCCCTCTACGGCGGCACCGTGACGCTCTTCACCATGACGCTGAAGCGCATGGGAGTGGAGGTTACCATGGTCCCGCACGACGCCACCGCGGACGAGATCGTGGCGGCGGCGCGCCCGAACACCCGCGCTCTCTTCGCCGAGACGCTGACGAACCCGAGCGTGTGCGTGCTGAATTTCGAGGCGTACTCCGAAGCCGCGAAACGCCTCGGCGTGCCCCTGATCGTCGACAACACGTTCGCCACGCCCTACCTCTGCCGCCCGTTCGACTACGGCGCGGACATCGTGACGCACTCCGCCACGAAGTATCTCGACGGCCACCAGACGAGCATCGGCGGCGTGATCGTGGAGAAGGGCGACTTCGACTGGAAGAACGGCAATTTCCCCGAATTCACCGAGCCGGACGTGAGCTACCACGGCCTGATCTATACGAAGGACTTCCCCGCCGCGCCGTTCTCCACCAAGCTCCGCGTGCAGTGGGTCCGCGACACCGGCGCGATCCTGCCGCCCATGAACGCCTTCCTCATCAGCCTCGGCATGCAGACGCTCGCGCTCCGCATGGACCGCCACAGCTCGAACGCTCTTGAAATGGCGAAATTCCTGAAGGCGCATCCGAAGGTCGCGTGGGTCAACTACCCCGGCCTGGAGGACAGCCCCGAACACGAGCGCTGCAAGAAGTATCTGCGCGCCGCCAGCGGCGTACTCTGCTTCGGCGCGGTCGGCGGCAAGGAGGCCAGCGTGCGCGCGATCGACTCCCTGAAACTCGCGTCCATCGTGGTCCACGTGGCGGACGTCCGCACCATGGTGCTGCATCCCGCCAGCATGACGCACCGCCAGCTCTCCGACGAACAGCTCGCGGCGGCGGGCGTGCCCCCGGACCTCATCCGCCTGTCCGTCGGCATCGAGAACATCGACGACATCAAGGCCGATTTCGAACAGGCACTTGCGAAGATCTGAACTTGAATTGAGCTGAACGGAAAACGACGCATGAGAGTGCTGCTTCAGCGGGTCCGCAGGGCGTCCGTGGCCGTGGGCGACGAGACCGTCGGCGAGATCGGGCACGGCGTGCTGCTCTTCGTGGGTGTCACGCACGGCGACACGCGCGCCGACGCCGACTGGCTCGCGAAAAAGACCGCCGGGCTCCGCATCTTCGAGGACGAGGCCGGAAAGATGAACAAATCCCTGCTGGATATCGGCGGGGACGCGCTCGTGGTGTCGCAGTTCACGCTCTACGCCGACTGCCGCAAGGGGCGCCGTCCTGGATTCGACGCGGCGGGCGATCCGGCGGTTGCCAACGATCTTTACGAATACTTCGCGGAACGCCTGAAGGCCGAGGGCGTCGGGCATGTGGCGACCGGACGCTTCGGCGCGGACATGCTCGTCTCGCTCGAAAACGACGGCCCGGCGACGTTCCTGCTCTCCCATCCGTGGGAATACTCCGTGACGACGAATCCGAACGCGGAGGCGGACGAATGAGCCTCTGCAACCTCGCTCTGCTCGGGTCCACCGGGTCCATCGGCAAAAGCGCCCTCGCGGTCGCCCGCGCCCTGCCGGACCGCATCCGCGTCTCCCTGCTCGCCGCAGGGCGGAACTGGGAACTTCTGGCGGAACAGGCCCTCGAGTTCAATCCTGATTGCGTGTGTCTGGAGGACGCTGCGCATCTCGACGACCTTCGCGCGGCGGTTCCCGCCGGATGCAAGGTCATTTCCGGGCGCGAAGCCCTCTGCGAAGCTGTCGCCGCACCGGAGATCACGACCGTGCTGTGCGCCATCGTGGGAACGGGCGGGCTGTTCCCGACCCTGTCCGCCATCCGCGCGCACAAGACAATCGCGCTCGCCAGCAAGGAAGTCATGGTCATGGCGGGCCGCCTGGTCACGGACGAGGCGAAGAAATACGACGCCCGCATCCTGCCCGTAGACAGCGAACACAGCGCGCTCTTCCAGTGCCTGGAGGGGCGGCGTCCGTCCGAGGTCGCGCAGCTGATCCTGACCGCCAGCGGCGGACCGTTCCGCAACACGCCCGTGTCCGAGATGGACAGGATGACGTGGGAACAGGCCCTGGCGCATCCGACGTGGTCGATGGGACCGAAAGTGACCGTCGACTCCGCGTCGCTGATGAACAAGGCGCTGGAGATGATCGAGGCACGCTGGCTCTTCGACGTGGAGGGGCCGCGGATCGAAGTCCTCGTTCATCCGCAGAGCATCGTGCATTCGCTCGTCCGGTTCCGCGACGGCGCGCTGATGGCGCAGATGAGCCGGCCGGACATGCGGTTCCCCATCCAGTACGCGCTGACCTGGCCGGAGCACACGGCGTCGAACCTGCCTCCGCTCGATCTGGCGGAGATCGCGACGCTCACCTTCGAACGTCCCGACGAATCGCGGTTCCCGTCGCTCGGATTCGCCCGCGCCGCGCTCGAAGCGGGCGGCGCTCTGCCCGCGATCCTGAACGCGGCGAACGAGATCGCATTCGAACGGTTCCGCGCAGGGACCATACGTTTTACTGACATCTGGCGGATCGTGGAGCGGACGATGGACGCGCTGGGACGGTGCGGTGACGAAACGCTTGACGCGGTCCTGGAGGCGGACGCCCGTGCGCGCGATTACGCCCGAAAACTCGTCCTGCCCGCCGCGAAATGAATTGAATTTGAATCGAACTTGAAAAGGAGATTTTGAATATATGGAAACACTGATCCTGATCGCATCGGTCGTGCTGATGGTGATCTTCTTCGGCCTGTGCATTATCGTGCATGAGTTCGGCCACTTCATCGTCGCGCGGTTCTGCGGCCTCCACATTGAGGCGTTTTCGGTCGGCTTCAAGAAGATCTGGGGCAAGAAGATCAACGGCGTGGACTACCGCATCGGCTGCATCCCGTGCGGCGGCTACGTGGACCTGCCGCAGATCGACTCCACCAGCGACGAGATCACCGACAGCGAGGGCAATCCGCTCCCGCACGCCGAACCGTGGAAACGCATCGCGACCGCGTTCGCCGGGCCGCTGTTCAACATCATCTTCGGGCTGCTCCTGGGCGTGGTGGTCTGGATCGTCGGCCTGCCGCAGCCCGACACCGACCGCTACACGGAGTTCACCGTGCGCGAGGTCCCGGAAGACTGCCCCGAATACCGCGCCGGACTGCGCGCGGGCGACCGCATCGTGAAACTGAACGGAAACGAATTCGACCTGAGCTGGAACGAGTTCATGCAGAAGATCATGCTGAACGACGACAATGTGAAGCAGGTCACGCTGGAGATCGTCCGCGACGGCAAGACGTCCGAAATCTCCTACACGCCCGCCGAGAACGACAAGCTCATGCCCGGCGAAAAAGTCGTGATGCCGTTCTTCCAGCCGGAACTGCGCGTCTATGTCTACCCGCTCCCCGGGTCCGCCGCGAAAAAGGCGGGGATCGAGCCGGAAGACCGCGTGGTCACGGTCGACGGCGAACCGGTCTACGGCGCGGACGACCTGATGAGCCGCATCAATTTCTCCGGCGGAAAGACGCTCGCGTTTATTGTGGAGCGCGGCGGGAAACAGCTTGAGATACCCGTGACGCCGACGAAGATCCCCGACGCCAAAGAGCGCCTGCTGGTCGGCATCAATTTCTTCTACGGGAGCGGTTCCGCGGCCGACGACAATTTCTGCATCGTGGCGGATACCATCCCGGGCCTGCCGGCGGCGATGCTCCTGCGTCCAGCCGACGTGATCACGACGTTCAACGGCACGTCCCTGAAGGATACCTCCAAGTCGTTCCCCGAGCTCCTCGAGGAAAACGGCGAAAAGGAGATCACGTTGGGCGTGGAGCGCGGCGGTGAACAGATCGAGGTGAAAATCACGCCCCGCACCGTCGTCCCGTACGAGATCGGCGTGAGCTTTTACCGCATCGAGCACCCGACCCCGTGGAAACAGTTCTGCAACGTGCTGAAAATGACGAAGCGCACGCTGAAGAGCCTCGGTCACACGATCCAGAGCAAGGTCGGTCAGGACACCGGCTACACCACCATCGGCGTACAGAACCTTTCCGGTCCGCTCGGCATCGGCCGTTATATGATCATGACGTTCCAGGGGTCCTTCATGCGCGGGTTGTACCTGGTCGTTGTCATCAGTTTCTCGCTCGGACTCTTCAACCTGCTGCCGATCCCCGTGCTGGACGGCGGCCACATCATGATCGCGCTGATTGAAATGGCGATCCGCCGTCCGGTCCCGACGAAACTGGTCCAGCCGGTCACGTATTTCTTCATGTTCGTCCTAATCTCGTTCATGGCGATCGTGTCGTTCTTCGACGTGAAAAAGATGCTGCCGCAGAGCTGGTCGAACGCGCTGGAAATCAAGATACACCGGGCGTCCAGTGAACAGGAGGACGGTTCCGAAACGAAAGCAGCCTCTGAAATGGAGATCAAGACGGAAGCCGCGGAAACGCAGGCTCAGAATCAGGAGGCGTCCAGTGAAACGGCGGGTGAGTAACCGGCTGCACGTCGGGCGCGTCGCCGTCGGCGGCGGTGCTCCGGTGTCCGTGCAGTCCATGACGAACACGCGCACGTCCGACGCGGAGGCCACGCTCGCGCAGATTCGCGAACTTGCCGCCCTCGGCTGTGACATCATCCGCTGCGCCGTACCGGACATGCCGTCCGCCGAAGCCATGCGCCGCATCGTGGCGGAATCCCCGATCCCCGTGATCGCGGACATCCATTTCGATTGGCGTCTGGCGCTGGAGTCCATCCGCGCGGGCGTACACGGCGTGCGCATCAATCCCGGCAACATCGGCGGCGCGGACCGGGTCCGTGCCGTGGCGGAGGCCGCGGGCGAGGCGGGGATTCCGATCCGGGTCGGCGCGAATACCGGCAGTCTGCCGAAAGGATTGTTTGAATCGAAGCTCGCCGCATGCGGAGACCACGACGAAGCGATGGCGGAGTCGCTCTGCGAGGCGGTCGAAGCGCAGATCTGCACGCTGGAATCCTGCGGGTTCCACGACATCAAGGTTTCGCTGAAGGCCAGCTCCGTGCCGGTCATGGTCGCCGCCTACCGCAAGTTCGCGGCGCGTTCGCCGTTCCCGCTCCACCTCGGTGTGACCGAGGCCGGGACCACGTCGCGCGGCATTCTGAAGAGTGCAGCCGGAATCGGCGCGCTGCTGCTGGACGGCATCGGCGACACGATCCGCGTGAGTTTGACCGCGCCGCCCCGCGAGGAAGTCAAGGCGGGGATCGCCCTGCTGGAAGTCTGCGGCCTGCGGGACGCGTATCCGGAGATCGTGTCGTGCCCGACCTGCGCCCGCACCGAATACGACCTGATCGGCATGGCGGAACGCGTGGAGGAGCTTGTGGCTTCCCTGAAGGCGTCCGGCCGCCGCATCGGCCTGAAGAAGATCGCGGTCATGGGCTGTGTGGTGAACGGACCCGGTGAGGCGAAGGACGCGGAGTTCGGGCTCGCAGGTTCGAAAAACGGTTTCGTGGCGCTCTTCCGCAAGGGAGTTCCGTTCGCGAATCTCCCGCAGGACGAGGCGTTCGAAGTGCTGAAACAGGAGATCCTGGCATCCGCGCCGGAAACGGACGGGAAATGACCGCCTTTCGCGCGAACGCTATAGCTTTTTAAAAAGATTTCACGAAAATCCGGTTGTATTCCGCGGGTTTGCATGATATAGTACGTACTGGAAAATTATCAACAGATACCGGGAGAACGTCATGAAACGCTTCAAACACCCCTTTACATTGGTCGAACTTCTCTGCGTGATCATCGTGATCGCCCTGCTCGCCGCGATCTCGGTGAAGGTCACGCAGGTCGCCTACCGCCGTGCGGACGAGACGAAGACGAAGACCATCATGGAAATCATCCGCACCGCGAACGAGCAGTACAAGGCCAAAAACGGGTATTACTACCCGAACGGCGGCTCCACCTACACCGAGGACGGAACGGAATACCACGACATCGCACTGGATCCCGACTTCCTCGGCGATGCGTACGAGACCTGCAGAAACATCGCAGCGGAAAACGGCAACGCCGACAAGATCCGCGACGCGTGGGGAAATGCCATCCGCTACCGCAACCCCGGCAAATTCAACACCGGCACGTACGACCTGTACTCCATCGGCCGTGACAAAGGCGTCGGCGATGCCGAGGATTCCACGAAGAAATCGCCCGGCCTCGGCGACGACATCACGAACTTCAAGAACCCGAAAGCGAAATAACCGAACCAAACCTTCATAAGGAAATCATACCATGAAAACATCTTCCAAAAGATTTACATTGATCGAGCTGCTCATCGTGATCGCCATCATCGGTATCCTCGCCGGGCTTGTTTTCCCCGCCCTCGGCACCGTCCGCAACAACGCGAAGAGATCCAAGGCGAGCACCGAATGCCAGTCCCTGAAGACCGCCATCATCATGTACGAATCGGAATTCTCCTGCTGGCCCGTGAAGGTGTCCGGATCGTCCGATACCACCGTTTCGGGCTCCGACTACGTCGAGATGTGCAAGGTCCTTACGGGCGAGAACTCCAAGAAGACGGTGTTCTACGAAGTCGGCGTTGGCTACGATGAGAACAAGGGCATCCTGGATCCGTGGGGACGCCCGTATCAGGTCATGCTCGACGTCGATTTCGACGGCAAGATCAAGGACGCCTCCGGCACGAAGGCCGTTTCGGCGGTCAACAAAGCCAACAACCGCACCGGGGACCTCCGCACGAAGGTGGCCGTGTATTCGTTCGGCGTCGAAGAACGGGACAAGATCGCCAACGACCTGGACAAGCTGGCCACGAAGAAGAAGCTCGTCATCAGCTGGTGACGGATTCGTTTTAAGCCCGGCCTGAGCCCGTTCGGACAGCCGTTCCCGCGGATGCCCGGTCGGGAGTCCATGGCCTGAAAAAAGAGATCGGAAACCGTATGGATATTGTTTACGGGATAATGCTTGACAACGGCTCCGGGTACAACGCCCGGTGCGATTCCTCGCTCGGCCTGCACGTCGGCGACTTCTGCGTGATCCGCAAGGATTTCTATTTGGACTACGGCCAGATCGTGAAGCAGTTCGACGCGCCGCCGCCGGAATCGACCCCCGCCGCGCCCGTCGAGGAGGAACGCGAATCTGGCGGGACCGTTTTTTCCGCCAAGAAAAATGAAATCTACGCGATCCAGCGCAAGGCGACCGTAGTGGACCAGGGCAAGGCGCACGAGAACCGGATGCGCGCGAAATCCGCCCTGCGGATCACCGGGCAGTACGTGGAACGCCTCGGCCTGCCCATGAAGTTGATCAACGCGCATTATTCGTACGACGGCAAGCTCATCACGGTGCAGTTCAGCGCCGAGGGACGCGTGGACTTCCGTGAGCTGGTGAAGCTGCTGTCGCAGGAATTCAACACGCATATCGAACTGCGCCAGATCGGCGTGCGCGACGAGACCGCCATCCTCGGCGGCATCGCGAACTGCGGACGCCCGCTCTGCTGCTGCCAGTTCCTGAAGGACTTCGCTTCCATCAACGTGAAGATGGCGAAGGAGCAGGACCTCTCGCTCACGCCGTCCACGATCTCCGGCATTTGCGGCAGGCTGAAATGCTGCCTCAAATACGAGCACGAAGGCTATTTGGAGCTGGAGAAGACCATGCCGCGGCGCGGCGAGCTCTGCGAATGCAAGGACGGTCGCGGACGCGTGGTCGACCGAAACCTCCTGACGCAGAAAGTCACGATCCAGCTGGAAAACTCCACGCATACCGTGATCTGCCCCGCCTCCGAAGTCTCGGTCGTGTACCTCGACAAGTACAAGATGCGCGGCGGGGCTACGGGGCAGGGGGAATCCGCCTCGCAGAAGCAGTCCGGCACCGAAGACGCGAAACCGGAATCCGGCGAAGAGAGCGGGAACGATTCCGTTCCCCAGCCGCAGAAGCCCGCGCGTCAGGACGGACAGAACCAGAACCGTCCGCATGGACAGCAGCGGAAACAGGGAGAACGTCCCCAGCGTCCCGCGGGCGAGCAGCGTCCGCAGAACCGTCCGCCGCAGAACAACCCGAACCGGCCCCAGCAGAATCAGAACCGTCCGAACCGTCCGCAGCGTCAGGACGGCGGAAACCGCGACGGCGGCAAGCCCAACAATAACCGTCCGAATCGTCCTCCGCAGGGGTGAGTCGTACGGAATAACACTTCATTTTGATCGCATTTGCGCCGCCCGGAATCGCTTCGGACGGCGTTCTTTTTTCGCCGGAATCCCTCATGCGCGCGCGAAAACGCGGAAAACAGCCTGATTTTCCTTGAAATCGGGCGCATTTTCATGTATATTAACAGGATAGATTTTTTCGCCATTCCCGGCAAACGAAGAAAGGAGCCGCACGAACATGCTTGCCAAACGTATTATCCCCTGCCTGGACGTGAACAACGGACGCGTCGTGAAGGGAGTGCATTTCGTGGGGCTTGTGGACGCGGGCGATCCCGTGGCCGCCGCCGTGGAATACAACCGGCAGGGGGCCGACGAGCTCGTTTTCCTGGACATCACCGCCAGCAGCGACGCGCGCGCCAGCGTGGTCGACGTGATCGCGAAGACCGCCGACCAGGTGTTCATCCCGCTGACCGTTGGCGGCGGCATCCGCACGGCCGAGGACATCCGCCTGATGCTGAAATCCGGCGCGGACAAGGTCTCCCTGAACACGGCGGCCGTACTGAATCCCGACCTCATCAAGGCTGGTTCCGACCGGTTCGGCGCGCAGTGCATCGTGCTCGCGATTGACGCCCGGCGCGTTCCCGGCGAAAACCGCTGGGAAGTCTACACGCACGGCGGACGCCGTCCGACCGGGATCGACGCGCTGGAATGGGCCGTGCGCGGCGTTGAGCTCGGCGCGGGCGAAATCCTGCTCACGAGCATGGACACCGACGGCACGAAGGCCGGGTACGACTGCGAGCTGATTGCCGCGGTCGCCGATTCCGTGCCGGTGCCAGTCATCGCGTCCGGCGGCGCGGGCGACCTGGACGACCTCGCCGAGGTCATCGAAAAAGGCCGCGCGGACGCCGTGCTCGCCGCCAGCATCTTCCATTTCGGGACGTACACCGTGGGCGACGCGAAACGCTACCTCGCCGGGCGCGGCATTCCGGTCCGGACCTGAACAATTTCAACACAACTTTTGGAGAATACAACCATGTCGAACGATCTTGCCTCCCGCAGTCTGGCCTACCACGCGAATCCGCAGCCGGGCAAACTGAAGATCCTGCCCTCGAAACCCTGCACCACGCAGGACGACCTTTCGCTGGCGTACACGCCCGGCGTCGCCGTGCCCTGCACCGAGATTCACGACCACCCGGAGAAGATATGGGAATACACCGGACGCGGCAACACCGTGGCCGTGGTCAGCGACGGCACGGCCGTGCTCGGGCTCGGCAACATCGGCCCGGAGGCCGGACTCCCCGTCATGGAGGGCAAATCCGTCCTCTTCAAGCGCTTCGCGGACATCGACGCCGTGGCGCTCTGCATCAGCGGCGTGTTCAAGGAGGACGGCCGCACCGATCCCGACAAGGTGATCGAGACCGTCGCCCGCCTCGAACCCTCGTTCGGAGGCATCAACCTCGAAGACATCGGCGCGCCCGCGTGCTTCGCCATTGAGCCCGCGC
The DNA here is from genome assembly GCA_902762495.1 of uncultured bacterium. Taxonomy (GTDB): domain Bacteria; phylum Verrucomicrobiota; class Lentisphaeria; order Victivallales; family UBA1829; genus UBA1732. Next base: position 24,738 of record CACWOL010000027.1, read on the forward strand.
TGAAGAAGGCCATGAAGATCCCGGTCTTCCACGACGACCAGCACGGCACCGCCATCATCTCCCTCGCGGGCATCCTGAACGCCCTGCGCGTGGTCGGCAAGAAGATCGGCGACTGTCGGTTCGTGATGAACGGCGCCGGAGCCGCCGGGATCGCCTGCGCGGAGTACTACGTGTCCGCGGGCGCAGACCGCTCCAAGTTCATTCTCTGCGACTCCAAGGGCGTGATCCACGACGGACGCACCGACCTCAATCCGCAGAAACAGCGTTTCGCCGTCCACACGGACGCCCGTACGCTCGCCGATGCGATCAAGGGTGCGGACGTCTTCGTCGGCGTCTCCGTGCCGAAGGCGCTCACCGGGGACATGGTCCGCACGATGGCCCCCGGCGCGGTCGTGTTCGCCATGGCGAATCCCACGCCCGAAATCTTCCCGGACGAAGCACTGGCCGCGGGCGCGGCCGTGGCGGGAACCGGGCGTTCCGACTACAGCAACCAGGTCAACAACGTGCTCGGGTTCCCGGGCATCTTCCGCGGCGCGCTCGACACCCGCGCATCCGATATCAACGAGGCGATGAAGCTGGCGGCATCCCGTGCGCTGGCGGACATCGTGGCGGAGCCGATGCCGGATGACATCCGTCAGCTGCTCTCCGCCGCGTACCCCGAAGAGGCGGCGAAGGGCATTTTCGAGGGTGAGATCCCGCTGAAGGCGTCGTTCGTGATCCCGAAGCCGTTCGATCCGCGCGTCGTGCCCCGCGTGGCCCGCAAGGTCGCCGAGGCCGCCATGGCCTCCGGCGTGGCGCAGATCAGGATCGACGACCTCGACGCCTACGAACGCGCCGTGGCCGCCCGCATCGCACGCAACAACAATCAGTGAAAAACGAGGTGTAATATGGCACAGGTCATTCATTCCATTCCCGAACTCCAGCAGTGGTCCCGCGCCGCGCATAAGGCCGGCAAGACAGTCGGTCTCGTGCCGACCATGGGATTCCTGCACGACGGTCATCTTTCGCTCATCGACGCGGCCCGCGCGAACGGCGCGGACGCGGTCGTCATCTCCATCTTCGTGAACCCGATCCAGTTCGGACCGAACGAGGACTTCGCGAAATATCCGCGCGACTTCGAGCGGGACCGCGCGCTCTGCGAAGCCCGGAACGTGGACGTGATCTTCGCACCCGGCGTGGAGGACATGTACCCCGAACCGCTGACCTGCCACGTCTACGAGAACACCATCTCCAAAAACCTCTGCGGCAAGTCCCGCCCGATCCACTTCGAGGGCGTGACCACGGTCGTCTCGAAGCTTTTCAACGCCGCTCTGCCCGACGTGGCTGTGTTCGGACAGAAGGACGCCCAGCAGGCGGCGATCATCCGCCGCATGGTCCGCGACCTGAATTTCCCGATCAAGATCATCACCGCGCCCATCGTGCGCGAGGCGGACGGCCTCGCCATGAGCTCGCGCAATAAATACCTCTCCGAGGACGAACACCGCCGCGCGCTGGCGATTTCGAGCAGCCTTTTCCGCGCGCAGAAGACGTTCGCCGCCAAGCCCGGCATTGCCGCCGCGAAGCTGATCGCCGACATCCGCGCGGAGATCACCGCCGCGGGCGGCCTGGTGGAATACGTCGAGCTGACCGATTCGGACACGATGCTGCCCGCGGCCACGCTCGAACCCGGCAAATCCTTCACGATCGCGGTGGCCGCGAAATTCGGCACGACCCGGCTGATCGACAATATCCAGCTCGGATGAGCTGACAACAACTATCACGAACAGGACACAGCATGGCAGACGGCGTAAAACACGAGCATTGGGGCAGTTCATTCGGATTCGTCATGGCAGCGGTAGGATCCGCCATCGGTCTCGGCAACGTGTGGCGGTTCCCGTTCATCACGGGCGAGAACGGCGGCGGGGCGTTCGTACTGATCTACCTCCTATGCATCGCGCTGGTCGGACTGCCGGTGATGCTGGCGGAACTCGCCATCGGGCGCGCCTCGCAGGGCGATCCGATCAAGGCGTTCCAGCACTTCGCGATCCGTTCGCCGCGCCTGCCGAAGGTCGCGTGCGGATTCGGCCTGGGGCTGGCCGCCGCGCTCGCGTCGTCCCACAACTACGGCATGTCCGTCCTGCTGGTGATCCTGAGCATCCTGATCTACCATTACGGATGGTCCACGGTCGGGTTCTCCTGCACGCTCGTGGCGGGGCTGATCCTGTCCTACTACGCGATCATCGGCGGCTGGATTTTCCTGTACGCGTGGAAATCGTTCGCGCATGAGCTCGTTTTCGCCTCGCTGGAAGAGGCCGGGTCGTACCTCGGCAGCGTGTCGTCCAACGGCTGGCTGTCGTCCGGCCTGACGCTTGCCTTCATGCTCGCGTCGGCGGGTATCTGCTGGTTCGGCGTGAAGAAGGGCATCGAAACGGTCTCGAAGATCATGATGCCGCTGCTTTTCGTGCTCGTGGTCGTGCTCGTGATCCGCAGCGTGACGCTCCCCGGCGCTTCGCGGGGCGTGGAATTCTTCCTGAAGCCGGATTTCAGCAAGATCAACGGTTCGAGCGTGCTGGACGCCCTCGGACACGCGTTCTACTCGCTGAGCCTCGGCATGGCGATTCTCATTACCTACGGCAGCTACCTGAGCAAGAAACGCAACATCCTGAAATCCTCGCTCTGGATCGTCTTCTTCGATACCCTCATCGCCATGCTCGCCGGACTCGCCATCTTCCCCGCGCTCTTCGCGCAGGGCGGCAATCCGGGGCAGGGACCCGCGCTCGTGTTCAACACCCTGCCGATCACGTTCGAGTCCATCCCGGGCGGCCTCGGCTGGCTTTGGAACGGCCTCTTCTTCCTGCTCCTGGCGATCGCCGCGCTGACCAGCGGACTGAGCCTTCAGGAGGCGGTCGTGTCCAGCTTCATGCAGAACCTGAAGCTGTCACGCCGCGCATCCGTGTTGCTTTCGACCGTGCTGATCACCGGACTCGGATGCGTGATCTCGTTCAGCGTGAACGACTGGTCGCATCTGCCCTCGCTGCACCGCCTGCTCACGGGCCTCTTCGGCAGCGTGAAAGGCAGCCTGTTCGACCTGATCGACTATGTGGCGAGCAACTGGATCCTGCTCCTGAACGGCCTCGCGGCGGCGTTCTACGCCGGCTGGGTCTGGGGCACCAACGGCGCGGCGCACGAACTCTACCGCACTGGAGCCGATACGAAAGGCCTTTCCAAACTCCAGAAATTCAACCGTACGCGCCTCCCGATCATCTCCTGGTCCGTGTTCATCCGCTTCATCTCGCCCGTGCTGATCTTCGTGACATTCCTCTCCGCCGCCGGATTCTTCCAGAAGGCGCAGAAGCCCGCCGAATCCGGGCAGCCTGCGCAGGAAGCAGTGCAGACGCCCGCGGCGCAGCCGTCCGAGACAATCGAAGTCGAGGCGACGCCCGCCGTCGAACCCGCGCCGTTCCACCGCCTGAAGGGCACCGCATGGCGTCCCGAGCAGTGGTGGAACCCCGCCGACGGCGCGGGATACGCGTTTTCGGCCAGCATCCGCTTTGCGGCTGTCCCGGAGGGCGTTGTGCCCGTGCTGTCCGTCTGGGAGGAGTTCGACCTTTCCGTCTCGCAGGGACTCCCTGTGTTTACGGTCGACGGCATGTCGTATGTCGTGAGCCATCCGGCTGGAGATGAACCATTCTTCCCGGCGAACCAGTGGGTGAAGCTCGGCATTTCGTGGGATCCCGCGAAGAAGCGCCTGCTGGTCAGCCGCAACGGCAAACTGTATCCGGCGAAGAAGCTCGAATCCGCACCCGAAAATGCCGCGTCCGAAACCGTCTTCGACATCTTCTGCGACCGCCTGTATCCGCACGCGGTGGATTCCGAACAGGCGGCCCGGATTTCCAAGCAGGGGTTGTGAAATCGCGCCGTTCTTCCGTTTTTTTCGGGTTCCGCGCTTGAAAACCCGCGGAATCCGTGGTATAGTTTTCTATTAAAACACAACCAAACTGAAGGAGTTGAACTTATGAAACTGAAACATCTGTTTATTCTCGCCGCGTCCGCCGTCCTGTCCGCCGTTGCGTTCCTCGCCTGCAACTGCGACGGGAATTCCTGCTCCGACGACGCGTCCGCGAAGGACGCCGCGAAGGTGAAACCGCTGGTGGTGTACTGGACCTGGTCCGAGACGCACAACACCAAGGTCGTCGCCGAAATGCTCCAGCAGAAGACCGGCGCGGACATCGCCCTGATCGAAATGGTCACGCCGTATCCGAACGACTTCGGCAGCGTCATGCAGCTCGGACAGCGCGACCTGCAGCAGCCGAAAGCCCCGGCGATCAAGGAAATGAACCTCGACCTTTCCAAGTACGATCCGATCTATGTCGGCACCCCGATCTGGTTCTCCACCTATGCGCCGCCGGTCCGCACGTTCCTCCAGTCCTACGATTTCAAGGGCAAGACCGTCGCGCTCTTCTGCACGCACGGACAGGGCAACCCGGCCACGTTCAAGTATCTTGCCGACGCGAAGGCCGCGGTCCCCGCGATCAACTTCTTCCCCGAAGTCTTCGCGCACAAGGGCACGGAAGCCGCGAACGCCGGTCCCGCCCTCGACGCCTGGATCCAGAAAGTTTCCGCGAAGTAAGCTGAAGCTTTTTTCCATCTGACAACTTTGAAGGCGGACCGGAGCGTTTCCGGCCCGCCTCGTTTCTTCCTTCAACCTGCACCATCCGAAAGGAATCCGAACCATGCACGTGCTCCTGCTCAACGGCAGCCCGAACGCCGAAGGCTGCACCTTCACCGCCCTGTCCGAGATCGCCGCCACGCTCAAAACAGAAAACATCACGTCCGAGATCTTCCAGCTTGGCAAAAAGCCCGTGCGCGGCTGCATCGCCTGCGGCGCATGCCGGGAACGCGGCGCATGCGCGTTTCAGGACGATGCCCTGCCTGCGCTCGTTGAAGCCGCGAAGCGCGCCGACGGCATCGTGATCGGATCGCCCGTGTACTATGCCGGACCGAACGGCGCCTTGTGCGCGCTGCTGGACCGGTTCTTTTTCTCCTCCGGGAATCTCCTGAAATTCAAACCGGGCGCGGCCGTGGTCAGCTGCCGCCGCGGCGGCGCGAGCGCGGCGTTCGACCGCCTGAACAAGTATTTCACGATCAACCAGATGCCGGTCGCGTCCTCGCAGTACTGGAACTCCGTGCACGGGTTCACGCCGGACGACGTCCGCAAGGATGCCGAAGGGCTCCAGACCATGCGCACGCTGGCGCACAATCTGGCGCGGATGCTCCGCATGGAGGCCGTCACGCCGCAGCGCACGGACGAAGAGGAACACCTCTGGACGAGCTTCCACGACGGGAAATAAGATATCCCTGACCCCTCAACGGACAGCCCCCGGTATGAAAGCACTGGACGATCTGACCTACGGCGCGGAATGCGCCCTTCGCGGGATGAAGATATTCTTCACGCGCCCGCGACTGTGGCCGTATGCCCTGCCGCCGCTGCTGGTTGTACTGCTGTTGTACGCCGGGATCCTCGCCGCGCTCATTTTCTGGGCCGCTCCCGGGCTCAGAGAATGGGCCGCGGGGCTTTCCTTCCCCGAATGGCTGTCCTGGCTTCAGACTGCGCTGGACTGGTGTCTGTCGGCTTTCTTCTGGGGCGTCATCCCGCTTGTCCTGTTCTATTTCATCGGGACATTCTACGAGATGTTCGGCAACATGCTGTTCGACATCCTGGTCGACGCGTTCGAGAAGAAAGAATATCCGGAGCATCCCGGCGCGGACCAGCCGTACGTCCGCGTCCTTCAGCTCACCGCCGGCTACATCCTGCTGACGATCGTCTCCTACCTCGTTTATTTCCTGCTGTTCTGGATTCCCGTCGTCGGACTTCTGTTCCGCGGCGCGATCTGCGGACGGTCGTATCTTCACGACAGCGCCATCCGCCAGGGATTCCACGTGTCCGTTTTGAAAAAACAGGTCGCGAAGAAGCGCATGTGCGTGCTGGGATTCGGCATCATCGCACGTTTCGCGGAAGCGATCCCGTTCCTGATCCCGGGGCTTGTGATCGGCGGCTCGATCCTGTACCACACCAGAATCCTGAACACGGCCGATCTTCCAGCCCGGAAAAAGCTTTCGGCATAAAAAGATGGTGTGTCAAAAGTCAAGCAACTTTGAGACTTTTTTCTGAAAATCTTTATCGAACGGTCTCTGATGAACGACAATAGACCGGAGAATG
>CACWOL010000028.1:0-19598 GCA_902762495.1 uncultured bacterium
CACGCCGAACAGCTCCGGTGCGTGCGCGGTTCCTGATCACTGCCGATGTCCGCCTTCCATACGTCAAGGATCGCCTTCGGAATACTCCGGCCATCCTCGCCATACTCGTAGCCGCGGAATGCGCCAGGATTCTCCTCGGGCGACCTCATCCGAGCGTGTATCTCCTCCGGCGAAAGCGGCGGAAGGCGTTTCGAACAATTCCCCACGAAATATCCGTCGCTGTCCGCCCATGTGATGTATTCGGTCTGCGCCTGAAGCATCACAAGTGGCTTGTAGCAGGTAAGCGAATGATCGACATCCTTCAGCGTGTAGATGGTCACGTCACCGAGTTGCTTCAGTATCTCCTCCGCCTCAGGAGTGAACTTATGCGCCCCGACCAGAACGGGTTCGTCCATGCCGGATTTCCGCATGGAGGCAATGAGCATGAAGAGCCCCCACAAATAATTGATATCTCCGACCGTTACGACCGTGTTGTTTTTCATTGCATGAACTCCGTCATGTTTGTTTCAAGCGTTCTATCCACTCATACAATACAGCCTCTTTTCCGAAAAAGCAAGTCCGCCAAACATTTTTCCATATTCAAGGAATTCAAGAAATCTTATTCCGCCTCAAAAACAAGTTTCGGACGAAAAATCTACTAAAAAAATCGACTTTTTCGCTTGACATCTTCGTTTTTCGTGCTATATTAGTTCACATCAACTCGATTCTGGAGGCGACTCCGGTCTTTTTCTGAACCAATTCACAACCTTTTTGATAGACTTAAACAAAAACAACCTGCCAGGAGTCCGATCAAGTAATACGCAAGCAAGACAGCCCGCTTCAAACCGTACAGAACACAAATCGAAACACAAACAACATTCCTTCCGTTCGCATAAGGAGATACTACTATGGCCGACAACAAACAATACCGCATCGAAACCCTCGCCATCCACGCCGGACAGGTCCCGGATCCGACCACGCTTTCCCGCGCCGTCCCGGTCTACCGCACCACGGCCTACGCGTTCCGCAACTCCAAGCACGGCGCCGACCTCTTCGGCCTGCGCGAAACCGGCAACATCTACGCCCGCCTCATGAACCCGACCGAAGACGTGCTCGAACAGCGTCTGGCGGCGCTCGACGGCGGCAAGGCGGCCCTCGCCGTCTCCTCCGGCACGGCGGCGATCTACTTCACGATCACGAACATCGCGCGTCAGGGCGACGAGATCGTGGCGGCAAACAATCTGTACGGCGGCACCTACACGCAGTTCGACGCCATCCTGCCGCAGAGCGGGATCAAGGTCAACTTCACGCCCGTGAACGATTTCGAGGCCGTCGAACGCGCGATCAACGAGCGCACCCGCGCCATCTACATTGAGACCGTCGGCAACCCCGGCCTCGACATCGCCGACATCGAAGCTTACGCGAAGATCGCGCAGAAGCACCACCTGCCGCTCATCGTCGACTCCACGTTCACGCCGCCCACCCTGCTCCGCCCGATCGAACACGGCGCGAACATCGTGATCCACTCGCTCTCGAAGTGGATCGGCGGACACGGCACGGCCATCGGCGGCGCGGTCGTCGACGCCGGCAACTTCGACTGGACCGATCCGAAGTTCGCGCTGTACAACGAACCCGACCGCGGCTACCACGGTCTGCGTTTTGCGCACGACCTCGGCCCGAACAACCCGCTCGCGTTCATCCTGCGCCTCCGCACGGTCGGCCTCCGCAACCAAGGTCCGACGCTTGCTCCGGACGCCGCCTGGATCTTCCTGCAGGGCCTCGAATCCCTGCCGCTCCGCACCGCGCGCCACAGCGAAAACGGCCTCGCGGTCGCGAACTTCCTGAAGAACCATCCGAAGGCCGCCTGGGTCAAGTATCCGGGATTCCAGCCGCTGGCGCAGAAGTATCTGCCGAACGGCGCGAACGGCATGGTCGTCTTCGGCGTGAAGGGCGGCGCGGCCGCCGCGCAGAAGCTCGTGGACAACGTCGCGCTCTTCACGATCATCGCGAACGTCGGCGACGCCAAGAGCCTCATCATCCACCCCGCCAGCACGACGCACTCCCAGCTGAGCGAAGAGGACCAGATCAAGGCAGGGCTCCCGCCCGAGCTCATCCGCCTCTCCATCGGCCTCGAAAACGTCGACGACATCATCGGCGCGCTGGACGATGCCCTGAAGCTTGTTTAAGCTCCGAAAAGAGTTAGGGTAAGTGAAAAGGAAGCCCCCGGGCCTGTTGAAGGTTCCGGGGGCTTTTTTGGGCGCGACCTGCGGGCACACAAAAGAAAGCCTCCGGAACGGCGCGAATGCCATCCCGGAGGCAAATCGAACTATCTTAAAGCTGTCTTCCGCTCAGTTTTCCATTTCATATCAAGGAAAAACATGGAGCTGGTCTTAAAAAAGGAACAGGACCGCCGGATTAGCCGACAGTCCCGAATTATGTAAAAAACTTGAATGTGGCTCAGAGTTTTTTGCCGACCATCTTTTCAGGACGGACGGCGGCGTCGAACGCGGCTTCGTCGATGAGTCCGCTGGCGAGCGCGGCTTCCTTCAGCGTCAGGCCCTTCTTGTGGGCGGTCTTCGCGATCGCGGCGGCGTTGTCGTAGCCGATGACGGGCGACAGCGCGGTCACGAGCATCAGGGAACGGTTCAGGAGTTCGCCGATGCGGACGGTGTCGGCGCGGAGGCCGTCGAGCGCGTATTTCGTGAAGGAACGGCAGGAATCCGCGACGAGGCGGATCTCGGTCAGCAGGTCGAAGATCATCACGGGCTTAAAGACATTCAGTTCGAAATTCCCCTGCGTCCCGGCCATCGCGACCGCGGTGTCGAGTCCGATCACCTGCACGCAGACCATGGTCATCGCCTCGCACTGGGTCGGGTTCACTTTGCCGGGCATGATGGACGAGCCGGGTTCGTTTTCGGGAAGGATCAGCTCGCCGAGGCCGCAGCGCGGACCGCTGGCAAGCCACCGGATGTCGTTCGCCATCTTCATGAGGGCGCACGCGAGCGTGCGGAGCGTCCCGCTGGCGGCGGCGATCGCGTCGTGCCCGGCGAGGAGCGCGAACTTGTTGCGGCCGGAGACGAACGGCAGTCCGGTCAGGGCGGAGATCTCCTTCGCGGCGGCTTCGGCGAAGCCCTCCGGCGCGTTGAGGCCGGTTCCGACGGCGGTCCCGCCGAGCGCGAGTTCATAGAGTTCCGGCAGGACGCCTTCGATGCGCGCGAGCGCGGCATCAAGCTGGGCGCGATAACCGGAGAATTCCTGTCCGAGCGTGAGCGGCACGGCATCCTGAAGGTGCGTGCGGCCGATCTTCACGATGTCGGCGAACTCGGCTTCCTTCTTCGCGACGGCGTCGCGGAGCTCGCGGACGGCGGGCAGGAGCGTCTGCACGAGGGCGCAGGCGGCGGCGATGTGCATGGCCGCCGGGAACGTGTCGTTGGAGGACTGGGATTTGTTGACGTGGTCGTTCGGGTGGACGGGCTTCTTCGCGCCGCGTTCGCCGCCGAGCAGTTCGTTCGCGCGGTTGGAGATGACCTCGTTCACGTTCATATTGGACTGCGTGCCGCTGCCGGTCATCCAGACTTTCAGCGGAAATTCGCCGTCGAACTTCCCGGCGAGGATCTCGTCGCAGGCGGAGCAGATCGCGTCGGCCAGGGTGGGCTCGAGCTTGCCGAGGCCGCGGTTGGCGAGGGCGCACGCCTTCTTCAGGACGGCGAATCCGCGGATCACCTCGCGCGGGATCAGGTCGTCCCCGATGTTGAAATGGATCAGGGAACGCTGCGTCTGTGCGCCCCAGTAGTGTTCGGCGGGGACGGCGATCGGCCCCATGCTGTCGGTTTCAATGCGCTCTGCCATTTCGGGCGTATCCTGTTCGGTTCGGGCTGATGGAAAAAAGATTTTCGCCTCAGTCCTTCTTCTGTTCCATTCTGTCGATGTCTTTCTTGACGAACTCGACGACCTTCTCGAATTTCTGCACGTTGCCCTCGTCGATGTCCATCAGCGTCTGGTGGGCGTCGAGCACGTTCCGGGCATTGCTTTCCGCGGTGGTCGCGTTAGATGCCGCCGCTGTGCCGGACGCATCGCCGAACTCACCGTTCTGGAACGCGAAGACCTTCTTCAGGCCGAGGCCGCAGAGCAGCTTTTCGTTCTGTTCGGAGGCGTTCCATATCTCGGCCGGGACATTTTTCTTCTTCGCGTTCAGGCCGAGCATGGCGAGCATGCCCATGAACGTGCTGTCCATCCATGTACATTCCTCCAAGTCGATCTTCAGGCCGCCGAACGGTTCCGCAGCGAGCTTCTTCGCAAGTTCGCGGAGCGGCGGGGCGCAGACGAACGAGGCGTTGCCCTTCGCGCGGATGAACGTGATCCCGTCCTTCTCGGAAATGAAAACTTCGCCTTTTTCCATGGTCGTTCCTCCTTACTTCTGTTCGCCGTCCTTGACGAGCACGGCCTTGATGCGGCGGACGCCGCGGCTGGAGCTTTCCTCCTTCAGGATTTTGAAGCCGCCGAGCGCGCCGGTGTGCGTGGCGTGCGGACCGCCGCAGATCTCCTTGGAGAAATCGCCCATGCTGTAGACTTTCACGATGTCGCCGTACTTGTTGCCGAAAAGTCCGATGGCGCCCTCGGCGCGGGCGGCGTCGGGGGACATCTCGCGGCAGACGACCGGGAGGTCGGCCTTGATCTGCTCGTTCACGATGCGTTCGACCTCGGCGAGCTGTTCGGGCGTCATCTTCTCGGGGTGGGAGAAGTCGAAGCGGAGCCGGACGCCATCGATGTTGGATCCACGCTGCGCCACATGGTCGCCGAGCACCAGGCGGAGCGCCTTGTGAAGCAGGTGCGTGGCGGTGTGAAGTTCGGCGGACGCCTCGGAGTGGTCTGCGAGGCCGCCCTTGTTCTGGCCTTTTTCGGCGGTCTGGGAGTCGGCGATATGTTTCTGGCGGGCCTCCTCGTAGCCCTTCATGTCGACGGTGAAGTTCTTTTCCTTCGCCATCTCGACCGTGAGCTCGATCGGGAATCCGTAGGTCTCATACAGGTTGAACGCGTTCTTGCCGGAGATAACCTTGTTCGTCACGAAGTCCGGCACGCGTGCCACCATCTTCTCGAACTCGCGGGTGCCGCGTTCGAGTGTGCGCTGGAACGTCTCTTCCTCGCGGTTGAGCTCGGAGAGGATGGTCTCGCGCTGGGCGTTCAGTTCGGGGTAGAACCCGCCCATGATGGAGATCACGACTTCGGCGATCTTGGCTGTGAACGCTTCCTTGATGCCGAGGTTGTTGCTGCCCTCGCGGATGGCGCGGCGGATGATGCGGCGGAGCACGTACTCGCGGCCGTTCTTGTCGGGCACCACGCCGTCGGCGATGATGAAGACGGCGGCGCGGATGTGGTCGGCCACGATGCGTTCGGGCGCGGTCCTGGACGTACCGGCTTCATGCGTCGCGCCGCGGATCTCGTCGAGCTTGGCGAAGATCGGGGTGAAGAGCTCGGTCTCGTAGCAGTTGTCCTTGCCCTGCAGGATGGCGGTCACGCGTTCGAGGCCCATGCCGGTGTCGACGTTCTTCTGCGCCAGCGGGGTAAACGTGCCGTCCGCCTGCTTGAAATACTGCATGAAAACGTTGTTCCAGATCTCTACCCAGCGCTTGTCGGAGGGATCGAAGACTTCGGGCGCGGGCTTCGGGCCGGTCCAGTAGAAGAATTCGGTATCGGGGCCGCAGGGGCCGGTGATGCCGGCGGGCCCCCACCAGTTGTCCTTTTTCGGGAGCTTCGCGATGCGTTTTTCGCTCACGCCGTGGTTGCGCCATTCGTTGTAGGCCTCCTCGTCGAACGGGGCGTCCTCGTCGCCCGCGAACACGGTGAATCCGAGCATTTCGAGCGGGAATCCGAGGTAGTCGGGCGAGGTCAGGAATTCGTAGCTGAACGCGATCGCCTCTTTCTTGAAGTAGTCGCCGAGGGACCAGTTGCCCAGCATCTCGAAGAACGTGAGGTGCACGGCGTCGCCTACGTCGTCGATATCGCCCGTGCGGATGCACTTCTGGACGTCGGTGAGGCGGGTCCCCTGCGGGTGCTTTTCACCGAGGAGATACGGCACCAGCGGGTGCATCCCGGCGGTCGTGAAGAGCACGGTCGGGTCGTTGTCCGGCACCAGGGAGGCGCTGCGGATGACCGCGTGGCCCTTGGACTGGAAGAATTGCAGGTACTTTTCGCGAAGTTGAGCGGCTGTGGTAATCATGATATGGTTATCTCCATGTAAGTTGTCAAACCAAATAATAATTATACACCCGTTTCCGACTTTTTACAAGTGGGAATACGGGTGTTTCAGCTTAAAAAAGTTTCTCAAAAAGCGGTTCAGAGGGCGACCGGACGCGGCGCGGCGTTTTCCGAGTATTCCACCGTCTTGACAGGTTTTCCCTCGTAACGCAGCGTACCGTCCGGATCCAGCGAGAATTTATTCCGCGCGAAATCGTCGACCGTCTGCGGGAAGACGACCCAGTCGCCGTGCTCCTTCAGGTTCTCCAGGTTGCGTTCCGCAGCCTGCATCAGCAGGTCGCCGCGGTATTCCGCGGGCTTCTTCCCCTGGCGCGCCGCCTGACACGCCTTGAGCTCGTCGACGGTCGCGCCCGCGAGATCGACCGGGACCGGAGCGGATATCCCCAGCACCGGACCGGAGTCCATCTCCTTCGCGCCGCCGGTGAACGCCTGCGCGATGATCACGCTGCTGCGGAGGCTCGTGTGGCCGCGGAGCAGAGCAGTTTCGACCGGGAGACGCTGAAGCCCCGCCAGATAACGCCGTCCGTCCTCCTCGAGCGTGAGGTCGCCGGGGTGGACGTTCAGGCACGGCAGGACGCACGTGATGTTGGAGAGCGGCACGAATCCGGCGAGGATGCCGAACTGCACGCTGTAGGGCATGAGCAGCCGGATCAGCGCGCCAGTCCATTCCTCACGCACCTGAAGGGCGCGTTCCGAGGTCAGCGCGATCTTTTCCAGGCCGCGCTCGCGGTAGAATTTCGCGATATCGTGTTCGACCAGCGGCAGGCCGTACTGCGCCGCCAGGGCACGGGCTCGGCTCGTTTCGGGTTTGTCGGTGACCAAAACGCGCGGGGTCCAGCCGAAAAACGCGCCGGACCGCCACACCTCAAGCAGCTTGGCGGCGTTCGTGCCGGTCCCGCTTAAAAACACAGCCGCGGCCGGTTTTTCCGGAAAAGTTTGAAAAAAAGTGGAAGACATGGCGTTCTTTCATTTGAATTTTGCGATTTTGTGTTTAAAATATAAACGGTGATTTTCGTTTCGCAAATCAATTCACCGACTTTTTTCGTTTTTATTCCATATTTTCTGCTGGAGACATGAAATGAAGCTTCCAAAATATTCCTCCGTACCCCTTTGCCTGATCCTCTGCGCGCTCGCAGTGTCCTCGTTTGCCGCCGACGAAGCGGCCGACAAACCCGCCCCGGCGGCAGTTCCCGTCGCTGTTCCTGCTGCGGAGCAGGCCGATTCCGCTGGAAAGACTGCTGAAGCAACAAAAGCCGAGGCTGAAATTGTTAAGCGCAGGTCCGACGCCGAGAAGGCGGAGATTGAAGCCGCGCGCGAGGCGCTGAAAGCCGAAGTCGAGAAGGCAAAGGCGAAGAAAGAAGCCGAAGCCAAGGCCGCCGAAGAAAAGGCAAAAGCGGAAGCTGAAGCAAAGGACGCCGAAGAAAAAGCAAAGGCCACTGCCGAGGAGAAAAAGAAAGCCGCCGAGGAAAAAGTCGCCACGGCGTTCGAGGAACGCTTCCCCGAACTCGCGAAGGCAATCGCCGACGCCGAGCTCTCCGCCGAAAAACAGGCCGAAGTCGACGTCCTTTCCGCCAACCTCATGGCCAGCAGCGACGCGCTCGCCGAAGTCACTGCCCGCGAGGCCGCCGGAAACGCCCAGCCTGCCGAGAAACTTGATGCAGAGATCGAATGCCTCACGAACTACACCGCCATCCTCGCCGCCGTCCCCTCCCCCGAAAACGAAACGCTCCTCGCCGACAAGCAGCTTGAGCTCCACACCGCGCGCGAAGACCGTCTGATGCTCGCCCAGAAGGAGTTCGAGGAAGGAAAGATCGACTCGGACCAGCTCCGCGAACTCGAAGAAAGGTACGTGAAAGCCGACACTGTGACCGAGGCGGAACCCGTCAAGACCGCGAAGGAACGCAAAGAGCCGTTCTGGGGCTACAAGAAGCACAAACCGCTCCCCTACCTCGTGATCGTCGCGAACTACCGCATCCCGCGCAAGGTGATCGCCGAATATCTCCGCACGGAATACGACGTGCCGTACGTCCTGCTGCCGTCCAATCCGGGCAAGCCTTCGAAGGACGATCAGGTCTACTTCAGCGGCGGCAAAAAGAACTCCGGCGAACTGGAAGTCGCCCTGCCCGCGCCGCAGCTTTCGCAGTTCATCGCCTACCTCCGCCCCGAAACGGTCATCATCCTGGGCAACGACTCCTACATCAACCCCGTGTACCGCCTGGCCGTCCCGGAAGGCATCCGCAAGGTCGAATTCTCCGACGCCGAATGGAAGGTGAACACCGCGCGCCTCGACGAGTTCTTCCGCCGGACGCTGAAGACCGATCTCTCCGACCACTACCTGGACTACCTGCAGAACCAGGACAAGCACAACGCGGAGTAAACCACGATGTTTACGATCTTCCGCCTCTCCATGAACGCCTGCCGGGAGTGCCTGCGCGAACCCGTGTACTACCTGATGCTGCTGGCGGCGCTGATCATGATCGGGCTCTTCCCGTACTTCTCGATGTTCGTCTTCCGCCAGCAGATCCGCCTGGTCTGCGACAGCTCCATGGCCACGACCATGCTGTTCGGGCTCTTCGCCGCGGTCCTCTGCTCGGCGCGCACGATCAGCCGTGAAATGAAGAACGGCACGGTCCTGCTGCTGATGTCGAAACCCGTGTCGCGGTTCTCCTTCGTGATCTCCAAGATCTGCGGCATCCTGGTCTCGCTCACGATCTTCGTCTTCATCTGCAACGCCGCCACCTGGCTCTCCATCCTCATCGCGGTCGACCAGTTCCGCCTGAGCGAGCCGCTCGTCTGGTGCTACTTCGGCGCGATCTGCGCGGCGGCGCTGTATGGCGGCATCCGCAACTTCATCGCGCAGAAATCCTTCTCATCGAACGCCGTCGCGGCCATGACCCTGCTGTTCCCGGTGATCGCTCTGATCTCCCACATCGTGCGCATGAAAACACTGTCCGACTACCAGCTGACGGACAAGGAAACCTTCATGGCGGCGGGCGTCCTGATCCCGGCCCTGTGCATGCTGTTCTTCGCCGTGTGGATCATGGGCGTAATCAGCTCGGCGCTGGCGACCCGGATGGAGATCGTCGGCAACCTGATGGTGTGCCTGATCCTCTTCCTGACCGGGATGATGCTGCACTATTTCGCGGCGCGGGTGTTCGGCGCGGGCTCCGTGAGCGCCCTGCTCTGCACCTCGCTGGTCCCGAACTGGCAGCTTTTCTGGATGGCCGACGTGCTGTCGAACCGCATCGTCATCCCCGCGGCGTATTTCGTCTGGACGGTCGTCTACTCCGTCCTGTACTGCGCAGCATGGATCGGCTGGGCGTTCTTCCTGTTCCAGGACAGCGAACTGGCCCGCGACACCCGTTGAACACGAAAACGGAGCATGTCCCGGCATGATGATCGAAGCGGAACACCTCTTCAAGCGCTACGGCACGCGGCTCGTGGTCGACGACCTCTCGCTCCGCGTGAACGTCGGCGACGTGCTGGGGTTCATCGGGCCGAACGGCGCGGGCAAGACCACAACCATGAAAATGATAAGCGGGGTCATGCCTCCTTACGCGGGCAAGGTCCGGATCGACGGCATCGACATCGAGGCCGAACCGCGCCTCGCGAAAGCCCGCATCGGTTTTTTACCTGAAAACGCTCCGCTCCACATGACCATGACCGTCCGCGCGTTTCTGACCTATACGGGCCGTCTGCACGGCTTCGGCGGACGCGAGCTCGCCCGCCGCGTGGACCGCGCGATCGAACGCTGCGCGCTGAAGGAAGCCGCCGGGCAGGAGATCGAATCCCTGTCGAAAGGCTACAAACGGCGCGTCTGCCTCGCGCAGTCCATCCTGCACGACCCGAAGGCGCTCATCATGGACGAGCCGACCGACGGCCTCGACCCGAATCAGAAACGCCAGATCCGCGATCTGATCCTCTCGCTCAAAGAGGAGACCGCCGTCATCATCTCCACGCACATCCTGGAGGAAGTCGACGCCGTCTGCTCCCGCGTTTTCCTGCTCTGCAAGGGCAAAACATTGTTCGACGGCTCGAAAGATGAATTCCGGGCGAAGGCGGACGCGCTCCACACCGACCTCGCCGGACTGTTCGCCGTCATGACGGAAGGAGAGCAGGCATGACAGCTTCCCTCCGCCGCATCTTCGCCGTCGCCTCGCGCGAGTTTTTCGCGAGCCTCGCCTCGCCCGCCGCGTGGGTCTTCCTCGTGATCTTCCTCGTCATGGCGAACGTCTGCACGTTCGTTTTCAGCGACATCCTCGCGCTCGGACAGGCCGAACTCGGTCCGTTCTTCAACTGGATGCCATGGCTGTTCATGTTCCTGATGCCCGCGCTCGGCATGCCACTCTGGGCGGAGGAACGCCGCGTCGGCACGTTCGAGCTCACGCTCTCCTACCCGATCTCGCTCTGGGAACTCGTTTTCGGCAAATACCTCGCGGGCATGGCGCTCGTCGCGACGGCGCTCGCCCTGACCCTGCCGGTCCCGGTCACCATCGCCGTGCTCGGTCAGCCGGACGTCGGCGCGATCGTCTGCGGCTACGCCGGGGCGCTGCTCGTCGGATCGGCGTTCCTGGCCGTTTCGAGCTTCTGCTCTGCGCTTTCGAAGAGCCAGACGGCCAGCTTCCTGCTCGCGCTTCTGCTGTGCGCGCTGCTGATGTTCACCGGCTGGGACCGCGTGACGAGCCTGCTGTACCAGTGGCTCCCGGAAAGTGTCTGCCGCCTCGTCTCCTACTGCACCGTGGTGCCGCACTATCAGGCGTTCCAGCGCGGCCTCTTCGACACTTCCGAGCTCACCTACAGCATCCTGATTACGCTGCTTTTCCTGTACTTCGCGCGGACCGTGCTGGCCTACGCGGCTTCGGGCGGCGGCGGGCTCTTCCTCCCCGGCGCGCTCCGCGACCGCTACACGTGGAAAAACGTCCTGTCCATGGTGCTTTCCTTCGTGCTCGCCATCTACGTTTTCATCTGCCTCGCGCTTACGGCCGAGGCATTCCGCATCCGCATCGACTGCACCGCCGACCGGGCGTATTCGCTCTCGCCGGAGGCGCGTTCCCTGGCACGTTCCTTGGAACGCCATGTGACCGTGCGCCTGTACGTTTCGCCGCCGGGCGCGGACACGCCGAAAGACCTGCTTGGATACGCCGAGCGCGTGAAGTGGCTTCTGCGCGAATTCAGCAAGGAAGCGGGCGGCAAGGTCACGCTGGAGATCATCTCGCCCGGTCCGGACACCCGCGAGGAGGAAGCGGCGATCATTGAGGGACTACAGCCCGCGAAGAACGCCGGCGGCGACCGGTTCTTCCTCGGCATGACTGTTTCCGCCGGCCAGCTCTGCCTCGCCGCGCCGTTCCTCTCCCCGAAAAATGAATCCATGCTCGAATACGAGCTTCTCCGGCGCGTCATGCACGCGCAGAATCCGAAACGCCCTGTGGTCGGCGTGATGAGTCCGTTCCCCGTGCTCGGACGCGCCCCATCGCCCCAGACCGGGAGTTCCGGCGCGGCCGCCTGGTATCTCTTCACCGAGTTGAACAAGGACTACACGCTGACCGAGCTTCCGACGGACCTGAAGGAGATCCCGGACGGGTTGGACGCCCTGCTGGTGGTGCATCCGCACGACTTCGACCGGCGGACGCTTGAGGCCATCGACGCATATCTGGTGAAGGGCGGCCGCATGGCGGTATTCGTGGATCCGCTCTCCGCTTATGCGCTCGCCTCGGCGCAGAAGGACTATACTTATGTGAACATGACCGACTCCACGCTGGAGCCGCTCCTCACGAAATGGGGCGTGGCGTATTCTCCCTCGCGCCTCGCCGCCGACATGAATTTCAAGTACGACCAGCTGGACAAATCCGGCGTACGCCGCACGATCCCGACCGCATTGCTCATCACGGAGGCGGGCATCGACCGCGGAAATCCGGTCACAGGCGGCCTGACCTCCCTGCGCATGAACTACGCCGGGTTCTTCGGCCTGCGAAATCCGGCGCGCACGCTGACGTTCGAACCTCTGGTCTACACGACCGACTACTCCATGCCCGCCGACGTGGCGGACCAGCCGGAAAAGATACTTGCCGACTTCGCCGCGCCCGGCAAGCATTCCGGCGAAAAACTCAACCTGCTCATGCACATCACGGGACAGTTCCCGAGCGCATACGATTCGGAGGAAACCGATGGCAAGCCCGGTGAAGTCTACCTCTTCGGAGACTCCGACATGCTGTTCCACGACGCCTGCGTCGCGCAGGCCAAGGACGAGTTCGGGCAGACCATCGTGGTCCGCATCAACGACAACATCACGCTCATGGAGAACGTGGTGGAATCCCTCTGCGGAGGAGGCCGCCTCTCCTCGCTCCGCAGCCGCATCCCGATGTCCCGTCCGCTCACGCGCATCAACGAGAGCCAGATGCGCGCCGACCTCGCGTTCAAGGACCGCATCCTCGCGCTCGCCGAGGAGTCGATGCGCCTGGAGGACCGCGTGGAGTCCATCCGCAAGCAGCTGATCGTGAGCGGCGGCGCGGCGCGGCTGACGCAGGAACAGCGCGAACTGCTGAACACCTATGAACAGAAGGACGCCGCGCTCAAACGCGAGATACGCGAAATCCGCCTCCAGCTGCGGCAGGACCTCGACCGCATCAACAACACGGTCCGCCTCATCAACATCGTCCTGATCCCCGCCTTCGTCATCCTCTGCGGCATCGCCTGGAGCATCGCCCGCAAACTCAAATGGAAACGGCACATCTCATGAAAAAGCGCAGAGTCCTCATCATCCTTTTCCTCGCGGCCGTCACGGCGCTCGCCGTGGTATCCGAGCTGCGCCTCCGCCGCGAATCCGCCTCGAACACGGCATCCGCGCGCCTCGTCCTGCCGGAATTCCGCCCGGAGGATGTCCGCTCGCTCGAAATCTCCTGGCGCACGCAGAAAAGCACGCTGGACTTCATGCCGGACGGCCAGTACTGGGCCGTAAAGGAACGCGCCGGAGCGCAGGCGGCATCCGCGCAGGTCGCCGATCTGCTGGAGGGCCTCGCGAAGGCCGCGCCTCTGAAGGAGCTGGAGATCACCGGCATCGACGACTACAAGGATCTGAACCTGGTCTCGCCGGAGGAAATCGCCGCGCCCGGCGCGGAATCCGGCCTGAAAAACGCGGAAGGCATCCTCGCCGTTCTCCGCGACAAGGACGGCGCCGAACTGCTTCGCATCATGCTCGGACGCGGCCACACGCGCCTCGCCTCCGACCGCATCGGCAACCTCGCCGTGCAGGGTTACGACGGCCGGTACATCCGCGTGTGGTATCCCGACAAGTCCAGCCGCGTTTTCCTCATTTCCCGCGTCTTCGAGAAATGCGTGCCGAATCCGCGCCAGTGGATCGAGCCGCTCTTCCTCTCCAAGCCGGAGAACCCGGTATACGCCCGGTTCCAGCGCAAACGCCCCGGCGTGGAGACAGCCTCGATCGTCTGGTTCGTGAACACCGCAAAAGACAAGTTCCAGCTCGTCATCCCGCAGGGCGAACTCGACCTGGATGCGTTTTCGCAGAAGTTTTCCGCGCTCGCCGCGCCGTTCTCCGTCGACCTCGTGAACTTCCCGCCGGACGACCTGAAATTCAACGACAGCTTCCAAACGGTCATGGGCGACGGATTCGCGTACCTGCTGGAGTTCGCCAGAGTTGATTCGGTCTCCGAGGAGGCCGAAACAGACGTCTACGCCGGACGCATGACCGTCTCGTTCGATCCCGACAACGTCCACCGTCTCATCGGCGAACCGGACGACGTGTTCGAACACCGCAAGAAACAGCTCGCAGCCCGCGCCGAATACGAAAAACGCACCGCCAACGGCCGCGTGTTCCTGCTGAAGACCGGACTGCTGGAGCTTCTGGCGCAGCCGCCCGTCAAAACGTTGACGACCGCCGTCCCGCGCACTTCCGCAACAACTGCCCCGTCCGCCGGGAAAAACGCCGAGAAAAAGGAAGAATGACCATGCCGAAGAAAAACCTGCTCCCGTCTTTCCTTGCCGCCTGCGCCCTCCTCGCATCCGTTTCCGTCATGGCGCAGACCGTGACGGACGTCCCGCTTTCCGATGTCGCCGTCAAGACGAAACCGGCGGCACAGTCCGCGGTTCAGGAAGCCGTTTCCGAGGCGGCGAAAAAAATCCCGACCGCCGAGGAAATCGCCGCAGAGCGCGCCCGTCTGGAACGCATGCGCGCCGCGCTGGCGGCCGAACGCGCCGCCCTGGAGCAATACAAGGCCGACCTCGTCAAACGCCAGCAGGAAGCCGACGCGGCCGCCGCGAAAGCGAAAGCCGAGGCGGCGGCAAAGGCAAAAGCCGAAGCCGAAGCAAAGGCCGCCGGGTCCGCCGCATCCATCCCGCCGCCCGCGCAGGACGATCCGGTTTCGGCAAAGGTGCTTTCTCCTGAGGAACTTCAGCGTCAGCGCCAGCGGGCGATCGAACGCGCCAAGGCGATCGAAAAAGCGGTCGCGACGCAGAGGGCCGCCGACGCGAAGAAAAAAGCCGCCGCGGCCGCACAGACGACCTCGCCGAAGGACAAGGACGTCGCGGCCATGAAGCTCCGCAAAATCACACAGAACAAAGTCCGCTACGTGCATCTGCGCGACGTCGCCGTCAACTACGGCCTCACGTTCGCCTACACGAAGAACAAATCCAACAAGATTTCCGGCGCAACCATCTACGACAAGACGCGCAAGGTCACCTTCTCCTCCGCCTACCGCGACGGCACGGTCAACGGCGTCCAGGTCTATTTCCTCTATCCGATGCTCCTCAAAAACAACGAACCGTACATCTCCGAGGTCGATTTCCTGACCTGCCTCGACCCGCTCCTCCGCTACAAGACCCCTGTCAAGCTCGGCATGAAGACCATCATGGTCGATGCCGGACACGGCGGATCCGATCCCGGCGCGATCAACGGCTCGCACAAGGAGAAAGTTTACACGTTGCAGATCGCGAAACGCCTCCAGACCCAGCTCGAGAAACTCGGATTCCGCGTGATCATGACGCGCACCGGGGACACCTACCCCACGCTTCAGGAACGCGCCGCGCTGTGCAAGAAGTACAAGCCCGACCTTTACATTTCCATCCACTGCAATTCCGCAGCGAGCAAGACTCCGTCCGGGATCGAGACCTACCGCGCGGTCCCCGTCGGCGGCACCGAGACGAAAGGATCCAAGGTCAAGACGGAGAAACAGTCCGCGAACGAGTTCGACGCGAACAGTTCGCGTCTGGCGTACGAGGTCCAGAAGGGCATGCTCGCGGCGACCGGAGGAACTGACCGCGGCACACGCCATCAGGCCATCTACGTGATCGGGAACGCCTCCTGCCCGGCCGTCCTGGTCGAAGTCGGCTATCTCTCCAATGAAGCCGAGGTCAAGAAGATCGCTTCGCCGGAATACCAGAACAAGATCGTCTCCGGCATCCTCGCCGGACTCGCCGGATACGGCTCCTTCCTCCGCTGAGGACAGATTTTTCCGCTTTCACTTCAGAACCCGAGCAGCTTTCCGATACCGTTCAGCAGGACGGACAGGAACCGGTCGAGGCCGCTGCCGAGGACTTCCTTTTCGTTCCGCCCGACCAGGTTCTGCGTCAGGAACGTACCGCCGCAGAGCTTGTAGTCGAGGAGAGAGGTCATGCCGCGGAAATACGCCCAGAAGGTCTGCGTGCGGCAGAGGGAATACGCCGCACCGGGCACGTAGCCGACCAGCACGCCGTCCTCGATCTTATGCACCGCGGAGGAGCCCGGCTCGATCCTCTGGACGTCGATGCCGCGTCCGCCGATAATGAAGATCGTGCCCGTACCGAAAAACACGATATGGCGCAGGCGCATGGAAATGAGGTTGTGAAGCTTAAAACTCCAGACCGTGCGGACCTCCACGTCGTCGGTCAGGCCGATCACATGGCGCGGCGTCAGAACCAGCCCCGGACCGCCGTTGAGTTCGATCTGCTGGATGTAGACCTCGTCGTCCTTCGGCGAAGTCAGCTTGATCTGGCCGGGATTCTTCGCGCCCGGTTCGTTGCGGTAGGCCAGCAGCTCCACCAGATCGGACGCGATGGACACGAGCGGCGCGCCCCAACGCCACATGAACTTGGTCCGGCACGTCACGTCGCGGCGTTCCTTGCCCCAGTCGCCGCCCTGCGCACGCAGATAGAACTTCCGTCCCTCGGGGATCGTGAACGTGATGCTTCGGGCGGCGCGGTGGAATACGGGCTCATGCGTACCGTCGCCGTCCTTGACCTTGATACGGATTGGCGGACACATCTCAATCAATGCGGCCACGCAGTAATACATGAACACGAGCCACAGGGGCGGCGTAAACAGGACAAAGCAAATAGAGAAGAAAAGGATGCGGAGGCCGTTCGTGTTCCACTCCCGCGACACGGATTCCGTAAGGGACTGCGTTACGCTTTCGAGCTGAAAAACCAGCAACTGACGGTTTTTGTCGAGCTGACTGAGAGAATCCTTGTAACGTGCGATCGTGGATTCCAGCGTCTCGATCTGGAGCTCAAGGCGTTTCTGTTCGGCGGTAAGCCGGGCATACTCGGTCCAGTGGTCGATCGGATGCCGCCATGCGCTGGGAAGAGCGTCGATCTGCTCCAAACACTCTCGCCGTTGCTGGCGCCAGTGATCCAGCATGGAGAGACGGCTTTCGAGCGATTCCTTCGTCTTCGCGATCTCGGCCTCGACCGACCGGATTCCGACGAGAAGTGCATCGCGTTGTTCCGTCAGTTTCAATGCGTTGTCCTTCGCAAAGCGGATTCCCGGCGACAGCAGGCACAGAATCACGGTGATCGCGGCAATCGTGAGGATGTTCCGCAGAATCCAGGCGATGATTTTTCCGATGAGGGACATGGTGCTTCCGGGTTGAAGTAAAGACAAGGCTGCCGGAGCAGTTAAGGAGTCGTCAGAGTCTGTTTCAAAAGCGTCTTTGCGTGCTCCAAATCCGCAAGCAGCCCGGCACGGACAGATGCGGCGCGCTGTTTGAATTCGTCCTGATGCGACAAAGCCCATTCCACGGATTCGGTCAAAAGAGGCAGATCAAGATTGTCTGTGGTTCCCGCGGTGGTGAGACCAAACCGGGAAAGGAAAATCTCGATCTTGCTGCCGCGGGCGATACCGACGCCGGGAACAAGGTTGTTCAACCCAAGGATCAGCAGATGCAGACGGCTGCTGACGATCACGGAGCATTCCGCGGCAACAGCCTGAACATCCTCCGGTTCGAGGAAACGGAGCGGCAGAATACGATCCGGGTGTTTCGACTCCTGCTTCAATCTCTTCATCACACGAAAGTCCTTCTTAGGGTTCATCGGGACCGTCACGACAAGCAGCCCGGGATGCGCTTCAATCATGCCGTCGAGCCAGATGATGAACTTGTCGAGCTCGCGGATTTGATTCTGCTCCGACACACAAACCGCCATCCGCACAGAAGCGCCCCGAAAAAGATCCCGTTCGGATTCGTTCCACGGAATCACCTCCGGCGCGCATTGTTTTTGCAGAATGGCTGTGTCGGCCCCGGCAACGGCATCCGGGAACGGCGCGCACAGTCGAAGCACTTCCAGAGATTTCGGGTCGCGTAAGACGACCAGTTTGCACCGCCCAAGCGTCTGGGCCAATCTCTGTCGAATGGAACGCACGCGCCGTTCGATCCAGCGTTTTTCCAGATCAAAACCACAAAACGTTTTTACTACATTCGCCAGTTTTTTCTTCTTCCCGTGAAGCGTGAAATAAAAGGAATTGAATACATCGTTCATCCCGACACTCCAGACAATCGTCCGGACGCCTTTCGCCTGAGCCGTTTCCAGCAGGGTGCAAGCCATTTCCGGGTAATCGGACAACCCGGTCGCCCCCGCCCAGATATAGAAGTCGATACCGTCCAGCGCCTCGCTCAGGCGTTCTGCTGGTACAGCAGGATCAAATCCGTACAGGGGAACCGTCTTCAGTCCAAACTTGCGTTCCGTCCCGGCGCGGTCGCCCGTACTCACGACGAGTTCCGCATCCAAACAAATACCGCGCACAAGCCCGATAACCGAAGCCAGAATCGCCTCATCGCCGATATTGTCGCAGCCGAACGGCACGCCACCCAAAAGAACCTTCATAGAACAAACTCCTTTTTCGCCACCGTTCTCATATGCGATTTCCGTGTCTCAACCGTCCCATGACCGTCTTCTTGCAGGAGCGAAGCAGACTGCGAAGAGGAGACGGTTTGCCGTAGTTGATCTTGCAGGCGATGCTGTCCCAGTCCATTTGATAAAACACATCGCGCATCGGCTGACGCAAAACGGGATTCCGGAGCTGACCATTCCCCTGTCTGGCCTCCTCCAGCGTCCGTTTCTCCAGAAACAGCTTGTCATGTACGGCCTGAAGCAATTTACTGCCTTTCTCCGTGTTGACAAGAATCAGGGAACAGCCTTTCGATGAGTCTCCATCAAATGGAATGCTTTTCCCAAGCCCCCAGAAATCCGCCAGCGTCAAATCCCCGGTACGCTCCACGCGTGCATAAGGACACTCATAACAGGCTTCATTGTAGTCGTAACCGGAAAGGAATGCACGGATAAACTCGTTCGTGGTATCGTCGGAACGCCATCGAAAATTGTCCTGTTCCGAAACACTGATATAAAAATTTCCCCACCCCTTCAGGTCACGAAATGCAATGACGGAGTGATCGGGATTCGGAGACAGGTGATGCCGCTCAAGATAGCTTCGGAATATCTTCTGGCTCGGAACGCCATGACAGACCAGATCACAAGTGATCAGTTTTTCATAAGTGCGACCCAAAAAAGACAGCAGACCGGCGACCTGGCACGGCGTACCGGTGAACAGAACTGTTTTTCCATTTATGAGTTCCTGTTTGATCTTCCGGTATACACCGTCCGTAAAACACTGGACATATTTCGAGCCGCGAAAACGAACCGTACCGCCGGGCTGATCGCAGAGTTCATGTTTCAGCACCATGTCCCTGTCAAAACGGCAGCCAGTGATTATGCCGCCGTTTTCAAGCACATATTCGCCGAGGACGGAATAAACGCCTCCGGAGGAACTGGACGTACGGATGGAATCATCGCGGGCCCAAGCAGCAAAAACTGTTTCCGGCAAAAGCTTTTCAGGCGGATTCAGCACATGGCATGCTTTTTTGCAGACATCACATCCGATACAACGGGATTCATCGACGACAGGGAACAGGAATCCTTCTTCCGATGTTTTCATCGCAATGCAAGACACAGGACATGCATCCGCACACGCTCCGCATCCAGTACAATGATTCCGGTCTGCTATCTTCATCGGGAAATCTCTACCTTTTGAAGAAGTTGAAGCTGGCTATTCTTTTGTTGCCTGATTCTCTGCTGTTCGGCTTTCTGCTGTTCCATTCTCTGCT
>CACWOL010000028.1:19610-50119 GCA_902762495.1 uncultured bacterium
GGAATAATCGGCATACAGGATCATTTGTCCAGCAAAATTATTATATTGCTTCAGACTCCATTCCAAAGTGGAATGCCAGTAATTACAGGTCAATCCGCCAAAAATACCGATCACAATACCGGAACATGGCTTTTTTCTGAGATAAAAAACACTTATAAGATCAGAGAAATAATAGTAAAGAAACCATAAGATCAAAGTCCCCATCCCCCACCAGCCACATTCGGCAGCGACCAGCAGGTAAATCGTCTCGACAATTCCGCCGCGCTCACCAGGCACACGATAGTCGTCCTGTGCAGTATAATCGTAATTTGTCCCGGAATACTCGGAATAATTGTTAGCCCCTACTCCGAGGCGATAATCGTTTGCCATTTGTTTTGATGCGAGAGCGAGGGCGATTCGAGTATTTTTGGATGCCTCTGGAGCCTTTGTAAAACGTTGGATGATACGAGGAAGCGCATATCCAACGACACAAAGCATGACAACCAGACCAATCAACATGAGGGTCAAGAGTCTGACGGAAAAGCCGTTAAAAAAAATAGAAAACGCACAAACGATTGCTATACCTCCAAAAAAAACAACAAGTCCACCGCGAGAATAAGTAAAAACAATCAGAAGGACAGATCCATCGAAGGCAATCATGCAGAGCAAAAACAAAAGCTTGCTAATTTGTTCATTCATTAGGACGCCAAGACAGAGAAGTCCGAAAAGCTCCAGATAGAGCGAAAGCGAATTCTGATGTGGAAACGTCGAGTATATCTGAAAAATACCCATCTTGTATTTCTGATAAAAACCTACAACAAAAAGAATAATCAAAGTGCTGCAAACCAGATAAATGAAAAAGACCAAACTCTTGCTGTTGTTCAAATAATTGAACGCTGCCAGGAACGTAATATACATCCAGAACATCTTGTAGACTTCAAACCCCCACTGATGCATATGAACGGCATTGACACCCGAAATCAAAATAGCCATATAATACAGGAAATAAAAAAAGGTTCCCGGGGGAAACAGTTTAATTTTGTATTTGACACTACAACACATGCTCATCAGGAGCGGGATGGCAAAGAGAGAAACGGCAGTAAAAGCATAGCCGCGCGCCGTGCCGCGCCAGTACGGCATCGGCACGAAGTTAAGCGAATATTCATTGCTGGTAAAATAAAACATTCCAGCGAAACAGACATGCCGAAAACTCGGAAACATGCAACATAACACCGTCATAAACGGCAACACATATAAAAATATAAATAAGAATGCTACTATTTTTAATACCGGCATATACACGCCATTTTTCGAGGAAACGACTTAAAGATTGAAATACCCTAAAACAGTAGAACCGAACGGCCCCGCAAGCAAGTTGACAAGCTGAAGAGTCGGCAAAATCTTACGGATAACGGTATTCCATTTCGTGAATCCATCTTGCGGCACATAGATGATGTCGTTCGCGCTCAGTTCGAAATCCTTCATCTTCCCTTTCAAAATCTTATCAATGTTAATCGTATAGACCACGGTGTTTTCTTTCCCCCCGCGTATGACCCGGATATAGGAACTGTATGTTTCCGTCCTGAGTCCGCCCACATACGACAACCCCTGCAGCAAAGTCATTCCTTCGGTAAAACCGACATAGGAATTGCTTCCGACTTCTCCAAGGAAAATGATATATCCGCTCATCGTAGACGGCACATAAATATAATCCCCGTTCAGAACAGGAATATTATTCAGGGAATCACCTTCATAGACAAGCTTTTTAAAATCTACGGGAAGCTTTTTTCCATCCCGTTTGATATAGGCATTATCCAAATCGGCCAGTTCTACGGTATCGCCATGGAAAGAACCTCTTTCAAACCCTCCAGACAGGGAAATGGCATCAAGCAACCGGGTCTGCCCGAGAGATACCGTATAATTGCCAGGTTTCACCACACGACCGGCAATTGTGAAATAATAACCGCTCACTCCCTGGGGAGCAAGTGAAACAATGGGAGACTTCAAATATCTGGTAAGCTTTTTTTCAATCAGGTTTGTGGCGTCTTCTAAATTCAATCCGGACAATTTAATAAGACCAACCAAAGGCAGACTCGCCGTTCCGTCAGGAGCAATGATAAATGAGGAAGAAAGCGAAGGTTGATTATAAACACTCATTGCAAAGGAATCGCCAGGATGAATCTCGTATGGAGTAGGATTGACTACATGCAGGGCTTTTAGTTCCTCCTGAATAGCATAATAGTCCCCCTCCTCCTTCGGCACAACGGACGTCATGCCCGGAATAGCGATTCCACCGAACGGCGTTGTATTGCATGCAGTTGAAACAAGGGTAATAACCGGCAAAAGGAAGAGCAGAACCCGATGGAATTTGGTAATCATAAAGACACCTTGCTGTAATGCTTGTTGTTGACATTGTAGAGGAATCCGACGATATTACTGACGTGGAACGACCGCAAGAACTGAAGAATACGGTAAACACTCAGTTTTGAGGTTTGTGCATATTTCATTGGGATAACGGTAAGGTCAGCATTGTGGGCAATTTCCGCAAAGAGCTGACGATGCAACTCAAATGCAAACAGATCCCAAACGATGAGAGAAACGGACTTGTAAGCTGTTTTGACCCGTTGAATTTGATCGCCCGTCAACGGAGAAATAAAGGAAAGATCGTCCAGCTTGAAGAACACCCTGTGTTCCTTATCCGGTTTCGGAGCTTCATCTGTGAACTGATAGAGGTAATCGTTGATCAGAACCGGCGCGGGACTGGACGATGCCGCATCTTCTTCCGTGAGAGGCGAAATCACCACATAATTGCACCCCAGACGTATCTTCAACGTTTCACAGAACTCCTCACGAATCTTTTCATCAATATCTGACCGCTTATTCGGAGCAAACACGACCAGCAACGGATGTTCCGGCGAAATACCGGAGAAGTATTCTTCACCGTTTGTAACAATGGTTTGAAGTGCACTGTAATAATTGGCACGGTAGGCCTGTTCCAAAACAGGAATCATTCCAAGCATTTTAATCTTAAGAGCCTGTTCAACATCTGTGCTGGAACGAACCGACAGGTTAAACAGCTCGCACCCGAAAACGATTGATATCGCCACAAAAGTTCCCAGGATAAAACCAATAATAGCCCAAACGCCTCTTTTACGCGAAAGCGACATATTGGGGGGTTTGGCAAGCTCCTGGATGGAAATATCGGAAAAAGAACGATCAAGGAAGTTGCGTATTGTTGTAATCTCCACTTTATTCTTGTTGATCTGATCCTTGACCTGAGCAAGATCAATTTCCATCTGGCGAATGACAGGCTGTATCAAAGCAAGAAGTTCGCGTCTGGCGCGGAGCTGTACCGCGATTTCATTATTGAGCTTGATATCATTAGATAAAGCCGATATTTCGGCCCGCTGCTTCGCAATGGAAACCAGTATTTGAGTATAGGCCGGATTACGCGAAACAACGACTTTATTGTTTATTTCGCTTTCTACTTCATCTTCTTCCTGCTGAGCTTTCTCGAGGTCGGCTTCCAGTCTTCTGACCAGATCGCGCTGCTGAATCAGAAGCGGGTTGTTCCTTGCATAAATCTGCTCATATTCGCTCAAGGTGTTTCGCGCTTCTGCAAGTTTGTCTTCCATAAGCGTACTTTTTTCTCTGTGCGTGACAACTTCCTCCGGCGTATTGGCGAGCTCACCCTGAAGCTCGTATAATGCCTGTTTTGCCGAATCCATGCTGGATGAAGCGCGCGTCAACTGGTCTTCAACCTGAAGCAAACGCTGATTGTTGAACGCAACGTCGCTTTCGATCGTTGTAAGGTTATTTTCCGCACGCAATGTCTTCAGCTTCTCATTCAGCTCCTCCATCTGTTTTTCCATTTCATTCTGGGTCCGGGTGTAACTGTCGCGCAAGTCCTCGAGATTTTTCCGGATCAGCTTCTTGTATTCCTCAATAAAAACATCGGATAACGTATTTGCCAGGGCAGCGGCCATCGTCGGATCTTTGGATGATGCGGACACAAAAAAGTAATCGGAGTTCTTTTCCGACTGAACTTTGATATTGTTGAAAAGCTGTTCCGCTGTATAGGGAAGACTGAGCCGTTTAACGGTCTCCTCCAGCACAGCACGGCTCTTAAACAAGTTCATAATAACGGATTTTTGGATATTCACATAACCGGGCGGCAGGATACCGTTCTTCGTATCCGTAATTTGCTGACGAATTAATCCGCAATTCGCCACATATACATTGGTAGTGGTCATAGTGCGGATAAAGAACATCGCAACCGCAAAAAGCAACGGAAAGACAGCAAACAACCACCACAGCTTCTGAACAGCATAGAGCCAGCACCAGATATCCCGCTTGAACAACCGGGTGAACCGAATAATCGCGGGTTCGGATCCTTCCTGTTCAGGAGCACTATTGTTGTCCTGGAAAGAATATGCATCGCCGTTGTCTGATAAAATCATTCAAATACTCCTCTCTGTTGAGAAACAATGGATTCCGTGCTCAGATTGTGCAGCAGGATCCCCGTCAGTATCTTAATGTTGAACCAAAAATTCATTGCGTATACGTAGAAATGCTCGTCGAGTTCTATTTGATATGGCTCACTCTCATGGCCAATATATTCGCTGTAGGAAAAAACGCCGGGCATATAGCCGGATAAGCTCCGAATAAACGTTTCATTATGCTCTGTGGCCTCGAAAAGACAGTTGCCGACCAGACGCAGTTTCCCTGCCACAGCAAACGGCAGCAGGTGATACTTATTCAGAGTTAGTCTGCGATACAGTTTCCCCGCCAGACTGTCCTTCGGCAGAACATATCTGTGCAAGGACATAGTACGCTTCGAACCATTTCCCATCAGGCATTCCGTCAGCGTGGAATGGATTTCCAGGAACGGCTTCAACAGGACATAGGGTAAAGTTTGAAAAAGAAGCAGAAGCAAAGCCAGAATACGCAGATAGACCGGGCATCTGCCGTATTCGTCCGGCTGCATTTCGGAAAGAACGGATTCATTGGCAACGTCAATTCGGATTCCGGATTCCGGATCAATGATATGATTCCCGTAACAGATCTTCCCGCGGATCTCAAGATTCCGCCCGACATAGGTATTGTCGAGGACAATCGAATCCATGATCGTCGTCCCGTCGTCAATAATGCAGTTGTCGCCCACAATGATATTGGGACCGGCATGAACCTTGTGCCCGAACTGAATTCCATTCCCGAGAATCACGGGAGACTTGACTCGGGCGGAACGGGGGATCCGAACGTCGCATCCGACAAAACTGTGTTTCCCCTCGCTGAAACCCGGAAGATTATATTTTTCGATGTCGCTTCCGGACAGACGCATATTGTGCCTGTAATAACCACGAATATCGGTCACGGATGCGCCGCGCACAGGTCCTTCGTCATGGAATCCGCTCCAGTCTTCCGGCAGATCGTCCAGTCTGTCCCGACCGATCAAATACCACGCGGCAGAACCATACGAGCAACCCTTCAACTCGTTGGCGCCTATGTTCAACTCATGCGGATTTCGCTTGTCATATTCCGGTAGAAACAGTCCGGAAAGAACAAGGAGATCGCATCCGCGGCAAAACGCCATATTCTGCCGTATCATATGCTTGAGCAACTGCCCCGGAGCTGTCCCGCCGAAACTAATGTTCATGCCGAGCGTTTCACCGCTCCGGAATTGACCATGCAGCACCTCGGTCTCCTCGTCGGAGACGATCCTGACGTCGTGGATTCCAACCAGGAAGCAATAGTCCAGAGCGAACTCGATCGCCGGTTTATTCGCGAACGGAAGCATGTACACTGGATAGCCAGGAAAAAAACGTTTCAGTTCCGTATTTCCATGCACCGGACAGAAAATAAGCGCCTTCATCATTTCAGTACGCCCCCTTTCCCGTCAGCACGGCAGGAACCGTCTTAAGGAGGATCAGAACATCTTTCCAGACCCCCTGCCCCCGGATGTATTCCTTGTCAAGCACGACCTGTTCCCGGAACGGAATGTCGCTCCGTCCGGAAATCTGCCAGATGCAGGTAATCCCCGGCAGAATATTCAGGCGTTTCCTGTCATCGAGCGAGTACTGCGCGACCTCGGACGGCAACGGCGGACGCGGGCCGACCAGGCTCATGTCGCCAAGCAGAACATTGAAAAACTGCGGAGCTTCATCAATACTGTATTTCCTGATGAAACGGCCGCACCTCGTAATGCGCGGATCGTTCTTCATCTTGAAAATCACGCCGTCTTTGGATTCATTCGTCTTTTCCAAAGCGGCACGCCTGACTTCGGAGTCGGTATACATGGAACGGAACTTGTAGAAATAGAACGGACGTCCATGCAGCCCGATTCTGACCTGCCGGTAAAAAAGCGGCCCGGGAGAATCAAGTTTCAGCCAAACGGAAATCACCAGAAAAAGCGGCAACAGTATGATGATCGCGGCCAAGCTGCCGCAGACATCCATCCAACGCTTCAGAATACGGCTGCATTCTACGGAAAAAATACGAATGCGTTTTTTGATGCTTGTGCGGATTCTCGGCAAAAAAGCGGCCGGGGAGGACATGGATTCAGATAACAGGGAAAAACCGTCAAAACCGGATGCAATACTGACTCCGGACGCATCTGCGTCCTGCATCCGGGAAAACATCTTCGTTTCCCAATTCGCTGACTTCAGGCTTTTCAGCCTCATTTCAGCCTCCTTAGCCGATAATACACCGCCCAGTTCGCAGGCAGCGCGTGTTACGCCTCGCGGGCCGCCTTGATCGCTTCGCTCAGCTCGTCGTAAATATCAAAAATGCGGTACGCCTTCGTGATCTCGAAGATCATTCTCGCGCGCTGCGTCAGATTCGCCAGCTTCAATGTCCCGTTGAATTCCGTACAGCTTTTCAGGCAGAACACCAGCGTTCCCAGTCCCGTACTGTCCAAATTCTCCATCTCAGACAAATCGAACACAAATTTGCGCTGGGTGGCAAACAACTCAAGAAATTTGGAACGGAGCGTTTCCGCATTTTCTGCAGAAAGATGGCCTTTGATCTGAATGACCTCGATTCCATCGTTTTCAAAATTGGAAATTTCCATGTGTTTCTCTCTGGTTCCGTGTTTCAAAAAGCAACGTGCACATCACGTCTTCTCTAAAATAAGATACATCGTATTTACAAAAAATCAACTGTTTTTTTTCCATTCTGACTGTTTTTTTCTCTCTTTTTTGCTTTTTTCTTCCTTTTTTCGTCATTCTATTTCCAAACAATCAGAAATCCTTTTATTATTTCAAGATTAAATATCTATTGAAAAAACATGATTTTTCAAAATAGATGAACTTGTTTTCAAAGAATTTTGCATTTTAAAAAAGGGGATTCTGAAAAAACAGATAGTGTCAAGGCAGAAAGATGAATGATCCCATCATACTAATCCGTCTTTAGAAAAAAAGGGGAAGTAGAATAGAGACATCAGTATCCGGCGGAATGCAGCGCGTTGTCAAGATGTTCCAGGAAGTCCTGAACCGCTTCGATCGTACTGCCGATGATTTCCTGTTCTTCGGGCGTTTTGAGCATGCGCTGAAGTTGTCCAGTCTGAAGATAATCCAGTTGCGCGCGATAATCCTTTTCGAAGCTCTCGCGCTCTTTTTCCAGCTCTTCGGGCGACATGTTTTCGATGGACGATTCGCTGAGGTCGGCGATCAGCCGGATCAGCTCTTTTCCGCCCTCGCATTCGTCAATCACGTCCTGACGCTCCTCGGGCGTACCGCGGAATCTCCGGAGCAGATCTTCCGCCTCATGCCGCATTTCCCCGATGTCGAACTTGGCTTTGTTGCGCTCGTCCAGAGTCTTCCCGGACTTACCGTCCTTCGCCGGACGGGAATCCCCCGTTCGTGTGTCCGGTTCATCCGCCGCGTCGCCCGGTTTCGCCCGGAGGCCTTCCTCCTCCACAATGGGTTCATCGGGTTCGTCCCCGGACGGCTGGAGACGCGACCCCGACCGCAGGGCAATCGCGGCCGCGGCAAGCATAAGCGCCGACACAATGAAGATAAGAACGGTATAAAGCCTGTTGTTCATGCAGAAATCAGTCGTTCGGGAAGAGTTCGTCCAGATTCAGGATGCGGACCTTGCCGTACTTTTTGAGGCCGTCCTGGTCGATCTGCTTCAGGTCGGCGAGGATCAGGATGATGTTCTTTTTTCCGGCGACGCGCGTCTTCGCCTCGCCGAGATACTGTTCCAAGCTCATTTTGAGCAGACCTTCGTAGGCGGTTTTCCGCGACTCTTCCTTCAGGTCGAACTTCTTCATCGTACGGCGGACGCCGTAGTAGTTTTCCTTCTGGACGCGGACGTTGCGGTACTGCGAAAGCAGGTTCTGACGTGAGGACTCGAACGCCGCCGCGGCTCCGGTCTCCGGGTTGTTCAGCAGGGCAAGAACGCCGTCGAGCGAGGTATAGAACTTGTCGTGCTGGGTGCCGATCGCACCGTAGGACATGGAGTAGCCGTTCGGGTCGCGTCCTGGGTTGGAATAGCCCGCGCCGACCGAATACGCCAGCGCCTGGCGTTCGCGGAGTTCGTTCATGAACGTGCGGGATTCGAGCGTGGAGTAGATATCCTCGAAATCGTACGGCTTTTCCTTGTATTTCCCGTCGAGGCGGATGACCTCGATCTCGGCCTGTGCCGCGCCGGGATAGTCCACCACGTAGACCATATCCTCTTCCGGCTCGACCGCCTGGAAGAACTGCGTCTTCGGGAACGTGCCAGGCGCGCCGTTCTTGTCGATGACGTCTGAAAGAAGCTCCTTGACTTCCTTGTCGTCGACCGGGCCGTAATACACCACGTCGTGCGTGAATCCGCGCAGGCCGTGGATGCGTTCGATCAGCTTCTCAGGGTCGATCTCGCGCATTTTCTTCACCGGCAGGATGTCGGCGGAATAGTTCTCCGGGCCGCCGTAGATCGCGTATCCGGCGGCGGCGGAAAGCCGCGAGCTGCGGTTCGATCTGCGGTCGGCGCGGCTCTTCTCGACGGCGTCGACCAGCGTCTTGTACGACTCCGCGTCGGCCTTCACGTTGGAAATCACGTGATTGAAGAGCGCGAGGGATTCCTTGAAATTGCGCTGGAGGCCGCTCAGCGTGAGGCCGCAGCGGTCGGTTTCCACGAACGTGCCCATGCGGGCGGCGAGCTTGAACCATTCCTGGCGGAGCTCCTCGGCCGTATACTTGTCGGTGCCGAGCTCGTCGATCCAGCCGAGCGCGAGCGCAAGTTCCTTGTCCATGCGCGTGCCGACGGGGAACTGAAGCGAAAGAGAGAAGCGTTCGTTGATGTCATTCTTCGAGGTAAAGAGGGTGATCCCGTCGGCCAGCGGGGTGATATGCAGGTCCTTTTCGAGGTCGGCGTAAACCGGGCCGTTTTCGGGTTCGACGGGCAGGAGCTCGAAATTGCGTCCGAACTCGGAAAGTTCGTCGTGGACGGGCACGGGCGTGATCGGGGGCTTCACGGCCTTCACGATGCCCTTCGCCTCGCCCTGGCGCTTGTACACGATCACGTAGTTGTCGCGGTAATGCTTCTTCGCGAACTCGGTGATCTGCTCCTTCGTGATCTTTTCCATCGCGTCGATGTCGTTCAGCTGGTCGACCAGCGGACGCCCCTCGATGAACGCGTTGTTCAGCACGTGCGCGGCGGTGGAGGCGTCCTCGGAGATCGTGATGAGCGACATGCGCTGGTTGTTCACGATCGCGCCGGGCAGCCAGTCCGGAAACTCGCCGCGTTTGAGCTTTTCGAGCTCGCCGAGAATCAGGTCGCGCGTCTCTTCGAGCGTCTTGCCCTGCGCCGGTTCCGCAGAGAACACATGCAGCAGATAGTCGCGCATGGCATGGATGCCGCTGGATTCGGACATCACCTTGCGCGGCAGCTCCAGATTCAGCTCCATGATCCCGCACAGGTTGTTGTTCAGGATGTTGTCGATCATTTCCAGCATCACTTCCGTCTCGCGGTCCGCCTCGAACCGGAACGCCATCTGGAGGCTTTCGGCGTCGGGCCCGACGACCTCAGCGGTGCGGACGGATTCGATGGGCTGTTCGCTGCGGACGCGCCCGCTTTCGCCGAGCGTCTTGCGGGCTTCCTGCTGTTTGGCCGTATCGGTTCGGAACACGCCGAAATACTTGCGGATGGAGCGCATAGCCTCCTCGTAATTGAGGTCGCCGGCCAGGATGATCGCCATGTTCGCGGGCTGGTAATACTCGAAGAAGAAGAGTGAAATATCGCTCATGGACGGACTCTTCAGGTGTTCCGGCAATCCGAGGATATCGCGGCCGTACGGATGCGACTTGAAAAGCTCTTTGCGGAGCGCGGTGGAGGCGCGGCGTCCGTCGTTGTTCTGGGACCGGTTGAACTCCTCGTAGACGGCTTCGAGTTCGGTGTGGAATCTGCGGAGCGCGATGGAGGAGAAACGGACGGATTCGAGATAAAGATACTTGTCGAGCGCGTTGGACGGGATGTTGTTGATGTAGACGGTCTCGTCGTATCCTGTCCAGGCGTTGGTGTCAGTCGCGCCGAGCCCGCGCACGAGCGTCCAGTATTCATCGTTGGAATACTTGGCGGCCTCGCCGGAGACCTTGTCGATCTCCCGGTAGATGGCCGCACGCTTGTCGGGATCGGTCTCCTTGCGGTACTGGTCAAACAGCTCCGCGAGCTTATCAAGCAGCGGGGCCTCCTTCTCCCAGTCCAGCGACGCCAGCACGCCGTTGCCCTTGAACATCATGTGTTCAAAGTAGTGGGCGAGGCCGGTCGAGGCTTCCGGGTCGTCCGCCCCGCCCGCGCGCACGGAGATCAGCGAGGTGATGCGCGGTTCGAGGGTGTTCCGGGAGAGGAACACCTTCAGACCGTTCTCCAGCACGTAGGCACGCGTGGAGAACGGATCGTCGGGGATGTATTCGTAGGTGAATCCGTCTTTGTCGACGGCCTGTTTTGTCTCCCAGGCTCCGCAAAGGAACGGCAGGGCAGTCAGCAAAAAGAACAGCAGACAGCAAAAAGATTTGCGCATGAGTGTTTTCCTTTCTTCCCCGCCGTCCCGTTCAACGGTCAGACGGATTCAATGTTTTTCAAACAGCGATCAGTTGCCCTGCGGCTGGGCTTCGGCGGCATCGTCTTTCTTTCCGCCGAAAAGGCCCTTGATGGCATCGGCCGCATCGTTCACGGCGTTCTTGCTGGCGTCGACCGCGGCACTGGTGGCGCCCGCGACGGCGGCGCTGGTGGCATCGCTGATCGCGGAAGCCGCGTCGCCGACGGAACCGCCGGCGGTCTTAATGGCGGTGGTCACGATGGCGCCGAGGATGCGAAGCGTAAGGCCGACGGGCGTGATGCCCTCTTCATCCGTGCCGAGGTTGGTCATCGGGTCGATGGAAACCTTGATCGGGAGACCGGTGGCAGCGCCCTTGGCCTGAACCGTGACGCCGACGTTGCTGAGCTCGATGACGTCGACCTGGAGCGTCTTGTCGTCATCCTTCTCGCCCTTGGCCTCATCCTCCTGCTGTTCCTTCTTCTCGGCGGTGTCGAGTTTCTTCACGTTGTCGAGGATCTCCTGCAGGTTGCTGTTGATCACGTTCGTTTCGTACACGACGTCGACTTCCTTCAGAAACATCTCTTCGATGCGGATCTTGTGGTTCGTGACAGTGGAGATATCCACGTCGGCGATGATGTCGCCGAGCTTGATCGCGTACGGCGAAGAGTAGGTCCCCTGCGGGTTGTCGACGATCAGGTTCGTGATCTCCACGCGGCCCTGGAACGGCGCGATGTGGATGCGTTCCACGGAGACGTTGGTGCCGAGCACCAGCGGCGCACCCTTCTCCAGCGCGTTCTTCGCGATCGTGTCAATGAACACGAGAGCGGCGACGACGAGCGCGATGAGCACGACGAGGACGATAAGGATGATCTTGAAGATCAGACCGGATTTGCTTTTGGCCATGACGGGTTCTCCTTCTGGTTGGGTACGGCGGAACAATCATGTTCCGGCCGGTATGAAAGTGTGAAAATGGAATTGATTGCGTTACGAAGAATAATATAGCAGAGAAAAAGGGAATGTCAAAATTTAAAATACAAAAACCGCTCCGGGACGCTGGCTTGCGTCCGAAGCGGCTTTCTGTGTTGCGATTCAGGCAAAGGCCGTGAAGCGCCGGGAAAAGGATTCCTCAGCAGGCTTTCTGGACTTTTCCGCTCCGGATGCAAGCCGTGCAGACTTTTTTCCGGACGGTGTTGCCGTTCTCGACCACGCGGATGGTCTGGATGTTCGGCGTAAAGGTGCGGGTGGTGTTTTTCACGACGTGCATACCGATACCGCCTTTTTTCTTGGCGAGACCGCGGCGGATGATGTGTCCGCCCTGGACTTTGTGCTTTCCGCAGATTTCGCAAACGTTGCTCATGATGGGTTCCTCCGAGCTATATTGAGTATTGTTTGTATGTTTTTTCGATAAACGTAAAATATAATATACACCAAAAACCGTTTCTTTCAAGCCGCTTTCGCGTTTTTTTCGCGCTTTCACCTGATTTTCCGCCCAGTCCTCGGAACAGAAACCGGACACACTTTCCGTCGCGCATCATCCCTTCGGACGGAATCCGAAGAAACACATCAGGCGGCGTCCGATCGTCGCCTTCGGCAGCGCGGTGTCATAGACAAACTTGTAGAACAGCGCGGGGATCAGGTACACGGTCAGGATGGACGAAAAGACCAGTCCGCCGACCACGCCGAGACCGCAGCTGGAACGGAGTTCGGAGCCGAGCCCGCGTCCGAACGCCATCGGCAGCATGCCGGCGACGCTCGCGATGGAGGTCATCACGACGGGGCGGAACTTGTTCTTTGCGGCCTGCGTCATGGCGTCGTGCGAGGTCACGCCGGAGAGCTCCAGCATGCGCGTCTCGTCCAGGATCAGGATGGCGTTGTTCACCACGATGCCGATCATCATGACCGCGCCGAGCATGCCGACCATGGAGAGAGAGGAATGCGCGAGGAAGATGATGAGGAAGAGTCCGACGAACCCGAGCGGCACGGTAAACATGATGATGATCGGGCGCGTCCAAGATTCGAGCAGGGCGGCGATCAGCAGGTAGGTCATGATGATGGCGATGGCGAAGACCGAGACGAACTCGTTCGCACCGTCGCGCATCATTTCCGCCTGTCCGAAGAATTTCAGTTCGTATCCCTGGTCCAGCTGCGGCGCGAGCTTGCGCTCCAGCAGCCGCATGATATCGTCGATGGTATAGCCGGGGGCCGAGTTCGCGTAGATCCAGCCGCCGCGCATCTTGTCCTCGCGCATCAGTGCGATGGACACCGGGTCGGCTTCGAGCGACGCCACCACGTCCAGGTCGATGGGCTTGCCGTTGACGGACCCGGCGACGATGTTCGCGGCCTGGTCGAATCCGGGGACGTCCTCGGTCTTCACGCGGATGTCGTAGCTGCGGCCGCCGACCTTGAACGTGCCTGACTCGATGCCCTCGTAGTAGCCGACCAGCGATGTGCCGAGCGTGGAGGCGTCCACGCCGAGGTCCTTGATGACCGTGCGGTTCGGCTTCAGCACGATGCGGGGTTTGCGTGAGCGGACGCTGGTGTCGATGTCCTGCGCCATGCCGGATTCGCGCAGGATCTTCGCGCCGAGCAGAGCGTATTCCTCAAGCTTCTCGAAGTCGTCGCCGGAGACGAACGCCGTCATTTCCACGCCGGACACGCCGGTCGCCCTCGGGAGCGTCAGCGAATACAGCAGGTTTTCATGTTTGTCCAGAATGGCGTGGAGTTGCGCCGTAAGCTCGTTCATCGGCTCGCGTTCGCTCTTCTGCTTGCCGATGATCGCGATCTCCGCCAGATGGACGCCCTCCGGCACCTGGCCGGGCATCACGTTGCGGTAGCCCACGGTCGCGCCGGTCTTCACCACCCACGGCAGCGCGCGGACTTCCTCCATAATCTCCATGGTACGGGCGCGCGACTGGTCGAGGCTGTAGTTCGCCGGGAATTCAAGTCCGATGGAGACTTCACCCTTGTCGTTGTCGGGCACGAACGACATGCTCACGTTCGGCAGGACCATGCGCATGATGAGGAAGCATCCGATGAAGATGAGGATGATGACGACGCCGCTGAAACGGCGGATCACGCCGAGCGTATGCCCGTAGGCGGCTGTAATCGCGTCGTAGACCTTATCCCAGAGCCAGAAGAGCGCCTTCTGCCACGCACGCGGCCCGGTCGCGTCCTTCAGCAGGATGGACGCCAGAAGCGGGGTCAGCGTGAAACTCACGAACAGCGAAACGACCGTGGCGATCACCATCACGCCCGCGAACGGCGCGATCAGGAGGCCGATGACCGATTTCATCATTGCGACGGGCACGAACACCACGACGTTCGTCAGCGCGGACGCCGCCACGGCCACGAGCACCTGGTCCGCGCCCTTCGCGGCGGCCTCGGCGGGCGGCAATCCTTCGTGCTGCTTCTTGATGATGTTTTCGATCACCACGACCGAGTTCGCCACGAGGATGCCGGCGGAACACCCGATCGACACCAGCGTCATCATGTCGAACGTGTAGTGCATCAGGTCCATGGCCGCGAACGTGATCACGACCGAGACCGGCATGGTGATGGAGATAATGAGCGTGGGGCGCACCTCGTGCAGGAAGAGGAAAATGAGGACGGCGGTCAGCAGGATACCCAGCAGGACGCTCTGCCACGAATCCGCCACGGACGCCCGGATGAAACTGCCGGTGTCCTTGAACCACGTCAGGCGCATGCCGCCGGGGAGCGCACCGCCCCGGTTCAGCGCATCGTATTTCTTGCGGATGCCGTCGATAACCTTCACGGCATTGGCGTCGCTTCGCTTGACGATCTCGATGCAGATGCCAAGCTCGTCGCCGTAGTAACCCTCCTGGCGGATCTCCTTCGAAATAAGCTGAACGTCCGCGATGTCGCCGAGGTAGACGCGTTTCCCCGCCTGCGACCCGATCTCGAGGCTCTTCACGTCCTCGATGTCCTGGAACTCGGCGTTGTAGGTGAGGCTGATCTCGCGGCCCTCCTCGCGGACGCGGCCGACCGGGAGCTTCACGTTGTTCTTCGCGACGCGCTGGAGCACTTCGGCGACCGTGAGGTTGGCGGCGGCCATCTTCTCGCGGTTCAGGATGATATGCAGCTGGACCTCGTTTCCGCCGTGGATGCGGACCTCGCCGACGCCGGGGATCGAGGAGAACTGGTCGGACAGCTTGTCGTCCACATAGTCGTACATCTCGTCAAGCGTGCGCGTTCCGGTGAGGTAGAGCGTCACGACCGGGATGGCGTTGATATTGATCTTGCTGAGCTGCGGGGTCTCGACGGCGGACGGGAAATCGTCCGTGATGGTATTGAGCTTCTCGCGGACCTGGTGGATCATGATGTCGACGTCGGTGCCGAGCTCGAATTCGAGCGTGAGCGCGGCGGCGTTCTCCATGCAGACGGTCGTAATGTGCTTCAGTCCCTCGATCGAGGCGATCGCGTCCTCGATCCGGCGCGCCACGTCCACCTCGATCTCCTCGGGCGACGCGCCGGGATAGATGGCCGTGACCTGCACGTACGGCACGTCGAACTTCGGCAACAGATCAATGCCGATCTTCTTGTAGGCGAAAATACCGAGGATGACCAGCATCAGGATGACGCAGGTCATGGCGACCTTCCGGCGGATGGAAAGCTGGCTGAGTGTCATGGGACGGCCTCCGCGCTCAATTCGCGTTCGTGACGTTCACTTCGGAGCCGTCGTTCACGAAATACTGGCCGGAAACGATGAGGTCTTTGCCCGCGACCGCGCCGGGGTTCAGGATCTCGGTGAACCCGTCGGACGTGATGCCGGTCTCCACCTCGATCTCCTGCGCCCTGCCGTCCTGCACGGCGAAGACCGCGCTCTTTCCGCCCTTCTTCAGGATCACGGCGTCGCGCGGCACGCCCGTTCCGTCGCGTTCGGCGAGCGTGATGTCCACGTCCACGAGCATGCCGTCCAGGAGAGGCGAGCCGTCCGGGAGATACGAGCGCATCGTGAACGTGCGGCTGAGCGGGTCGATGACGGGGCTGCACCAGTCGGCCTTCGCCTTGATCTTCCTGTCATGGAAACTCACGGTGATCGGGGTCACGCCCGGCTTGACCGCGTCGAAATACACGGCGCTGATGAGGCAGGCGGCGCGGAGCTTCTTCGGATCGTTGATGCGGATCACGCTCACGCCCTTGCTGACGAATTCGCCGTTCTCATGGAATTTGGCCGCGACCACGCCGTCGTAGGGAGCCTTTTCCGTGGCGTCGCTGAGGTCCTTTTTGGCGATCTCGAGTTCGAGCGCGACCAGGTCGACTTTCGCCGCGGCGTTGCGGAGCGCGGCCTCGGCCTTTTCATAGGTTTTCTTCGCCTTGTCGAGCGCGACCTCGAATGTCTCGAACGTGTTGTCGGACACGGAGTGCTGCTCATGGAGCATGCGATTACGTTCAAAGTCCTTCTGCGCCTTTTCCAGCTGGGTCTCCGCGATCCCGATGTCCAGCTGCGCCGAACGGTGAGACTCCTCGACCACCTTCAGCGCCTGTTCCGCCATAGCCACGCGGTTCTTCAAATTGTCCTGGTCGATCAGAAACAGGGTCTGCC
This sequence comes from uncultured bacterium, assembly GCA_902762495.1. Classification (GTDB taxonomy): domain Bacteria; phylum Verrucomicrobiota; class Lentisphaeria; order Victivallales; family UBA1829; genus UBA1732. Next base: position 36,176 of record CACWOL010000028.1, read on the forward strand.
CTTCCTTGATCGCGTCGCCGTCGTCGACCTTCAACTCCATATTCCCAATCGCGCGTGCGGCGACATTCGTGAAGATATACGCCTGGATCGTGCCCTGCACGCGGATCTGCTTGCGGAAATGCCGCGGCTGCGCCTGCGCAGTCTGGACTTTGACCTTGTAGACGGTCCCGGCCTGCGCGTCGTTGTTCTGTCCGGACTTGGAGCACGCGGCGAGACAGAGAAGTCCCGCGGCGAGGAAAAGGAAAGAAGGATGTTTCATGTTCGCCTCAATCGGTTCAAAAAGGATGCAAACTAATGATTTTAGATTTCAAAAACACTTACCTGCTAATCAATATAGCACCTTATCAGCTCAAAGTCAAATGCAAATCCGATTTTTGATGCAAAAAACAATCTGTGCGGACGGAAAACAAACGGCAAACGGAAGAATCACCGCGATAACATGTTTTTCGCGCGCTTGACAAACTCGCGCGGGCATGCTATAATAATTGAATATTTAAAACATCCAGCTCTACCCTCCCCAAACGAAAGGACTTTCCGCCTCATGACGTCCCCGATCCGCCCGACCGGAATCCGTTCCGCCCTGCTCTCCGGCATCCTCTGCATCACGGCTTTTCTGAACGCCTCCTGCGCGTCCGCCATCACGCCTGTCTACGAGCACAAGGAAGGAGCTCTGCCGTCCATCCGGTTCATGCTTCCCGGCGAGATCCCGCTCGAACTCGTCACGCTGCCCGCCGGCTCCATCGCGATGCAGGTGAACCGCAAGCCGGCATCGAACGAGACGGTCGACAAGGACGGGCGCGTGGTGTACATGTTCAAGGAAAACGAACTTTCCGTGGGGAAATTCGAGGTAACGCAGGCGCAGTGGCAAGCCGTCATGAAGACTACGCAGAAACAGCTTTCCGAGGCGGCGCGTCCGGGCGGAAAAGCATTCGGCATCGGTCCGAATCTCCCCGTGTACGACGTTTCGGCGGAACAGGCGAAGGAATTCTGCGCCCGACTGAACAAGTCGCTGCCGAGCTCGTTCCTCTACCGGTTCACGCTCCCGAACGAGGCGGAGTGGGAATACGCGTGCCGAGCCGGGACGACGGCCGAACTCAACAACGGACGCGAACTGCAGGCCCGCGACAACATCTCCGCCGCCCTCGGCGAGATTGCCTGGTACCGCGGCAACTCCTTCCGTTCCGCGCCGTCCGTGTCCGCGAAGGGCCTGAAATCGCCCAATGCCTGGGGTCTCTACGACATGCACGGGAACGTGCAGGAACTCTGCCTCGACTGGTTCATGCGCGATTTCTCCGCCGCCTACAAGGGCGACCTCTGCGCCATGCGCGGCGGCTCCTGGCATTGTTCGCCGGAGGACTGCACCGTGACCGCGTGCAGGCCCGTCGATGCGGCGATCCCCGTATTCGACGCCGGATTCCGCCTCGCGCTGAAGCCTGCCGCGAACATCCCGAAGACACCTCAGCAATACGCGCAGACGCCGCTTCATCAGGACCGCATCATCGGACTCGCCGTCCTCGTGAAGTTCCCGGACGATCCGCCGGATGTGATCATCCCGAAGGAGAAGGTCGAGTTCTTCCTGAATGAGAAAAACTACCGCGGATACGGAAATTCCTGTTCGATCCACGATTTCGTCGACAACCAGTCCTACGGCCGGTGCGACCTCAAATACCTCGTCTCCGACTACATCGTGGCGGATCACGAACGCGACTACTACCAGAAGGCACTGAACTACCGCGGCGCGGACATGCTCATCAAGGAGGCGATGGCGAAACTCCCGAAGGACTTCGACCTCTCGACCGTCTCGCGGGAGCCCGACGGCACGATCCGGTCCGCCTGCGTGCTTTACTCGCGCAACAGCTCGTTCGACGGCCTCTGGCCGCAGGCGCACTGGTTCACGCCGATGGACCAGATCCGGCTGCCCGGCGGGCTTCACAGCATGCAGGTGCTGATCTGCGGCATCCAGGACAGCCCCACGGTCAGCATCCTGATCCATGAGATCATGCACCAGACATTCGGCATCCTGGACTACGTCGACTACGGCGAGAAGAGCGACAAGACGCCGAAGAACGAACAGAAGGTCTCGCACGGCCTCGGCAACCACTGCATCATGGGCATCGGCATGTACGACCGCATCACCGGGCTCCAGACCAACCCGACCGCCCTCGCCGGGGCGTTCCGATACCGCCTCGGCTGGCTGAAGGCGCTCCCGCTGCCAAGCAAGGGCAAGGTCAGAATCCCCGCATCCAGCGAGTACGGCTACATCTACCGCAATCCCGACAACCCGGACGAGTATTTCCTCCTCGAAAACCGCAACGCCGACACGTCGTTCTACCGTGCGCTCCCCTCGCACGGGCTCGCTATCTGGCACGTCGATGACGCCGTGACGGACATGGAGGAGGACGAGGAGATGACGAAGGAAAAGCACTACGAAGTCTCGCTCGAACAGGCAGGCGGCGAACCGCTCCTCGAAAAGCCCTGCCCCGGCACCTTCGGACACCAGCAGCACGGCAGGGACTGCAATGGCATCGCCACCGATTATTTCTACCCGCCGGACCGCGTCGTCTTCAACGACACCTCGAAGCCGGACAGCCTCTGGTGGGACGGCACCCCCTCCGGGCTCGACATCAGCAACATCGAAGTCAACGGCCGCGACCTCATCGTCACCATCGGCCCCGATCCGAAGAACCCGAGGCCGCGCACGCAGTCACAGCCGCAGACGCAGACTCAACAGCAGAATCAGCAGGCACAGCCTCAGTCTCTGCTCCAGCCCGGACGCCGGAATCAACAGCCCGCACAGGGTCAGGGATTCGGCCCCGGCCGCAGGATGCCCGGCTTCGGACGTAATACCGGCGCCCGCCAGTGAACGAACAGGTAAGGTTTGAAAAGTCTGTTTGGCGTGATATATTATCTACGACAATTCTCAGAGTCTCGGAGGACCCATGAAACACGGAAAACAACCACATTGCTACGTGGTGGCCGGCCCCAATGGAGCCGGGAAAACCACGTTTGCGCTGGAATATCTTCCACGGATCGTGTCCTGCCGGGATTTCATCAATGCCGATGAGATCGCAAAGGGGCTGTCTCCCCTCGACTACGAAGCGGGATTGCTGAGAGCGAGCAAAATCTTTCTCGAAACTCTGAATCGAAAAATAGAAGAACGGAATGATTTTGCCTTTGAAACCACGCTTTCGGAGCGCACCTATCTGCCCCGTATCATCGAATGGCGCAAATCGGGCTGGATCGTTACGCTGTTTTACCTCTATATCCCCGATGCCGAGTTTTCCGCCCAAAGAGTACATCATCGGGTTCTGGAAGGAGGGCATGACATCCCGGCGGAAGATATCGTCAGACGGTATCCCCGGAGCATACGGAATCTGTTTGATTATGCCGAGGTCTGCGACCATACGATCTGCCTTGACAATACCGGAAACAGAATCGTTTCAATCTTTGAAAAAAGACTGGGACACCCTTTAGAGGTTCAGGACAAAGAACGATTCGCGAAAATACAGGGAGATATAAGTCATGAGCAATGAAATGAAAAAAGCCATCGAAGCCATGCAGGAAGCCGTGGACAAAGAAATGGAACGCAAGGCGAAACTCGGCTACAAGGCCGTCATCGCCGACAAGCACGGCCGCCCCAAAGCAGTTTCCGCAAAATACCTCGTCAGGAAACGCCGCGCGGAGCTTGCCGCGGAGGCAAAAGCATCCGCATCCTGATACAATGGTTTCTTCTATCTTTATCCGTCTAGAACATAGGATCAAAAGGATCTGAAATGAACCGGAACCGAATCGAAGAATGGAGACGCCTGCTTCTTTTCCTGTTCGCGGCGCTGGCAGTCTGCCTGTGCGGATCCGGGTGCTGTATCCGGAATGCCTGGAGCATCGGAGACAGGGTTGCGACTCTTGACGACCGGTATTATGAGGTTTCGCCGGACGGGAGCGAGTTCACCTATACATGCCTCAGGAAAACGACGCTGTCCCTGCCGTTCTTCCTGACACGCGCCACCTGTGACCCCTTCGAAATGCGTGTCAATCTGGACTCCGTCCGGGAGGACATGATCCCCGTTATTCTGGAAAAGGAGCCTTATTCGACGTATTCCTACATGCAGCGAAAGAGCCGGGACGGAGAAAAAACGGCAAACCGTTTCGAGGTAGCGGATCTGATCCGGGATGGGAAATATGTCGATGCCCAAACGATAAGCGCCGAATCCGGTGTTCGCCCCGGCGATATGATCCGGCTGCGGATCGCCCCCGAGGACTATCCGCGCCTGTCCGAACCGTGCCTGATCGAATTGGGCTACCCGCCGATGGACAACCGGCTTGCTGCGACGGGGTTCGACTTCGGTTATTATTACTGTTTCGTATTTCCGCAGCAGCAAACCGCGGACGGAGACCGCTGTGAAATGCTGGCATATCCGGAGCTTTCCCGCTTCGACGAACAGGTCCAGAGGGACATCATAGAGAAAAACAGGCAGCTTCGGGATTCCTACAATCCGCTGTGGTACGGGGCATGTGTTCTGATGACGCCCCTGGCGGTCGTCGGCGACGTCCTGCTGCTGCCGTATTACATCCCGGTGGGGATTGTGATGATCGTGACAGGCGGACATCCCGATATTATTTTTTAACGGAACGTTTTTTGCTTCCTCCCGTTTGAATTGCCATTAAAAATGTGCTATATTAGTTAGATACCATTGCATTTTGCAATAAAAAAAACAACCGTTTTTCTAGCGTTTCAGTTCAGACGATTCCCCCCTTTTTTTGATACAGGATTCCTTCAGCCCCATGAAAACCGAACAGACCGCACAACCGGAAACAACCGCGCCCTCCGCGGAAACGAAAAAGACGAACCCGATCGTCAGCTTCTTCCGCCACTATCTTTTCGACGATGAAAACGACCACGGCGCGGACGGCGTGAACTTCACGCGCATCCTCCTCATCATCCTTTCCGGCTGGCTGGTCTTCTGGACCGTGCTGCCGTGCATTTCGCTGGCGAACGACTTCATCGACGTGCTGGAAAACATCGTATGGGGACGCCATTTCCAGTTCGGATTCGACAAGAACCCGTACGCCGGGCCGTTCTTCGGCGCGGGCGTATGGTATCTGAGCGGGAAAGCGTTCTTCTCGAGCTTCCTTGCGAGCCAGGTCTGCGTGTTCACGGGCATCTTCTGCGTGTTCCAGGTGGCGAAACGCATCCTGCCGCTCCGCACGGCGTTCCTCGCCGCGGTCACGCTCCTCTTCATCAACTTCTACGGCATCAAGGCGACGGAACTCTGCGACGACGTGATGGAGCTGGCGGTGTGGCCGCTGACCATGCTGTTCGTCTACCTCGGCGTGAAGGGCGATCAGAAGAAAAGCTGGCTGTACTGGCTGTGCGCCGGGTTCTTCGCCGGACTCGCCATGATGGTGAAGTATTTCGCGCCGGCGATGTACGTGTGCGTGATAATCCCGTTGCTCTTTACGAAGGAAGGCCGCTCCGTCTTCCGCAGGCCGCAGTTCTACCTGGCGGCGATCCCGTTCATCCTCGTGGTCCTGCCGAACGTCCTCTGGCTCTTCTCCAACGACTTCAAGCCGTTCCACTACGCGGCGGGACGCGCCGCTCTGGAAGGCCCCGCGGTTCAGCTCTCGGACCACTTCACGCGTCCGCTGAAGGCGCTCGACCGCGCGGCGCAGGTGTTCGGCGTGGCGGTCATCTTCTTCGCGCTGTTTTTCCCGTGGCGGCGGAAACGCGCCGACCGGACGCAGTACTCCGCGTTCGACAAAGTGTTCGTGTGGTCCTGCTGCTGGGGCTCGTTCGCCTCGGCGCTGGTCTTCTCGCTCGCGACCGGCGGCAAGATCAATTATTCGTGGGTCGTGCCGTGCTTCCCGTTCATGGGCGTGTGGCTCTTCATGGTCTGGTCGCCGCGCATCACGCGGATCAAGGCGCGCGCCTACCTGACCGCCGTGCTGCTGATGGGATTCGCCTTCGGCGTGATCTTCGTGCTGCGTTCACTGGAAAAACAGGGTTACCAGAAACGCGGCTGCGACTACGAGAACTACCCCGGACACGCCGTGACCGCGGCGGCGACCGCCCTGTGGCACGAGGTTTCGGGCCAGCCGATGCCCTACGTGATCTCCGACCGCAAGGGCGCGTGCAACGTAGCTGTATACTCCCCCGAAGCGCCGGAGGCGTTCTTCGACGCGGACGTCACGCAGAGCCAGTGGATCGCCCCAGACGACATCAGGAAACGCGGCGGAGTCGTGATCTGGGACGAGAAATTCGATGAAGACGAGGTTCAAAGACTTTTCAATTTCACAAATACGATTCCGGCGGAACGGCTCGGCGAGATCCGCGAAATGCAGTTCCCGCGAGCCGTCCCGGCATGGTACCGGAAGCTGCGCGGCACGCCGAAACTGTTCCGCGTCTCCATGCGCGTGATCCTGCCCGAAACCGCGGTAAAAACGCCGGAAACACAGGCGGAATAAGTCCCTCTTCCCCGCTCTCGAAAAAGATGCTTTTCGACCGTTATTCCGCCTGGATGATCGGTCGGCGCGCCGATGCCCAAAAAGTATTTGCACGGCTTGACTTTTGCCTGGACGGATGATATATTAGCCATCAGTCTTCGAACTGTTCCTGCGCCCCGTATCCGTTTCTAGCATAACCTCTTCCAACCTGAAACAAGGAATCCGACATGAAACTGTTCCCCCTCCTGTTCCTCTCCGTTCTCCTCGCATATCCTGCCATGGCGCAGGAAACGCAGCCGTCCGCGACAATCTCCGCAACCGAAACAAACTCCGAGGCGCGGAGCCTTTATGATGCCGGGGTTGCCGCATACGAAAACGAGCGTTTCGAGGAGGCGGCCTCACGCTTCCGGCAGGCGGCGGAAATGGACTATGCGCCCGCCCAATACATGCTCAGCGAGTGTTACCGCAGGGGACGCGGCGTAAAAGGAAACGAGGCGCAGGCACGGGATTTGCGGCAGAAAGCGCTGAAACCGCTTCAGGACGCGGCGGACAAAGACGACGCCGAGGCGCTTTATCTCCTCGGCAAATACGCCGAAAGCATCTATTCGTTTCCCGCCTCCGGCATCATCCGGCCGGAAGCGCGTTTCTGGGTTTTCTACCGGAAAGCGGCGGATCTGGGCTATGCCCCCGCCCAATATGCGCTCGGAGACTGTTCTTATTCCGAGGTATTCGGCGCGCCGGTCAAAAAAGACCTTGACGAGGCGTTGAAATGGTATCGGAAGGCGGCGGAAGCCGGGTATGCCCCCGCGCAGTATGTGCTGGGCCTGTGCTATGAAACGGGCGACGGCGTGACAAAGGATTCGGTTGAATCACTGAAATGTTATCGGAAGGCGGCGGAAGCCGGGTATGCGCGGTCGATCTACCGGATCGGCGTGTATTACGCCGAGGGAAAAGTCGTCGAAAAAGACGAAATCGAGGCGGGAAAATGGTATCGCAAAGCGGCGGAACTCGGTTATTCTTTGGCGCAATATGTGTACGGCAGATGCTGCGACCGGGGCGAATACGGAGTCGAAAAGGACGAAGCCGAAGCGTTCAAGTGGTATAAGAAGGCGGCCGAACAGAGCCTGCCCGCCGCGTGCTCCGCGCTCGCGGAGTGTTATGTGAACGGCAGAGGCACGGAATGCGACATCGGCGAGGCGCGGAAATGGAACAGGCATAATCTGGGCGATTACACGCGCCGCGAACTGCAGACCCAATACACGGGAAAGAGTGTCATGCGCCACCTGGATCCCGGGGAACTGGAGGATTTCGACAACGGGCTGAATGCCAGAATACTCGAGGATTCATCGGATGTCACCATGCTGCGGACGGACATCGCCGACAGTTACTACTACGGTCGGAACGGCTTCAAACAGAATTACGCGGAAGCCGCGAAGTGGTACAGGATCAGCGCGGATATGCAGAGGGAGGGGTATGGGTTCTACGAACTGGGATTCTGTTACGAGTTCGGCAAGGGCGTGGAAGCCGACCTGGAGGAGGCGGAGAAATGGTACGACAATCCCCATAACAGTTACAAAAAATACAGCTGGCTGATCGAAAACCGGACGAATATCCGCCGGATGGTCCGCCGGGCGCAGGCCGGCGACGCGGAGACCGCATATCAGCTCGGGCTGGCGTTTTTCAGCGGCATCGGCGTCAAGCAGGACACGCCGGAGTCGGCGAAATGGTTCCGCGCGGCTGCAGAACAGAATCACCCCGGTGCGCTGTACCGGCTCGGACGCTGTTACGCGGAGGGGCTTGGGGTCGAAAAGGACATGAAAGAGGCTGTCGAATGTTATTTCAAGGCGGCGGAACATGGAAATGCCGAGGCGCAGTTCGAACTTGGAAAATGCTGCGAGACGGGGACCGGCGTACCGCAGGACGACGCGGAGGCGATCGAACGGTACAGGCAGGCTGCGGAACAGGGCCTCGCGGAAGCTCAGTGCGCCTTCGCGAACCTGTCTTTGAAAAGTGAAGAGGCCGGGGGAACCGCAAACGAGTTCAACGCCCTGCTGTGGTTTTTTCGCGCGGCGGAGCATGGAAACGCCGAGGCGCAGTACCGGACCGGGAAGTACTACGGTTCCGGAAAGGATTACAGCCGCGAACGGCGCCGGGATTGGCTGACGCTGTCCGCGGAACAGAATTATGCTCCGGCGCTGTACGAGCTCGCCCGTTCGGCGCGCGGGACCTATCCCGACCCCGAAATCAGCCGTGACCGGGCGGCGGAGTATCTCATCCGGGCCGCTTATCTGAACTACGCTCCGGCGCAGATGTACCTCGCCGAATGTTATCGGGACCGGGACAACATCGTCAAGCAGGACGAAGGCGAAGCCGCCAAATGGTACCTCCGGGCAGAGAAAAACGGCGCCGAACTGGACAGTTACGCCATGTATTTCGTGGGACAGTGCCATGCCGCCGGGAAGGGCGTGAAACAGGACAAGGCCGAGGCCGTCAAATGGTATCGCAGGGCGGTCGAGCACGAGAAGAAAGATCGTCCGGCATACCTTGCGGCCTCCGCGCTCGGAGACTGCCATTATCTGGGCGACGGCGTGAAGCAGGACAAGGCCGAAGCGGAGAAATGGTATCGCAAAGCGGCGGACGATGGGGGATCGGGCGCATACAATTACAAATCCCATGTGATGCTCGCGATCTGCTACCGGGAAAGCGGCGACGAACGCTTCGAGGAACAGGCCGTGAAGGCAATGAAGAGCCTGCTTGCAGCCGAGCATTATGTCACCGACCGGGAGGCGTACAGGCTGGCGCTCGCCACTTGCTATGAGAAGGGAATCGGAGTCGGAAAGTCGGATTCCGAGTCGTTCCGGTATTGCACTCTGGCTGCGGACAAGTATGTCGGCGCTTCCACGGCTTTCATGCGGATGGCGCGCTGCTACAGGCTCGGCATCGGCGTCGAAAAGAGCCGGGAGAAGGAGGAGGAATGGCTGCTGAAGGCGGCGATGAAGGACAGCCCGGAAGCCCAGGTCATGCTGGGCGACTTCTACGCCGAAAGGAAGGACGATCCCGTCAGCTGCGCCAACGCGCTCCGCTGGTATCAGGCGGGGGCGGAACACGGCTATGCTCCCGCGGTGAGAAAACTTGCGACGTGTTATTCCACCGGTTCGCTCGGCGTCAGACGGAACACGGATCTGGCAATGGAATTCAGCCGGGAGAAGGCCGGAATCGTTCAGCCGGTGCGGGACGCCCTCCGCGAGTTCGGATTCGCGGACTGAAGCCCGCCTTTCTCCAGCTCCGGGCCGCTTTTCCGCACCCGGAAACAGCCTGTTTTTTTCCGTTCCGGGCAAAGCCGGGCGCTGCCGCAGCAGAGTTTCCGCACCCTCGTGCGCAAGCGAAGCTGAGCGCACTGCCGTAGTCCAGGACTTGTCCTGGTAATTTTTCAGCAAATATCATTTGAAAACGGCAAGATTTCATGATATATTAAAGTTTAAAATTTTTCCCGGACGTGAAAAAACATCATGATCAGAACCCCGCGCATTTTATTCATGGGCTCCGGCATTTTCGCCGTCCCGATCCTCGAGGCCCTGGCGAACAGCCATGACCTCACGCTCGCCGTGGCCGTGACCCAGCCGGACCGTGCGGCGGGGCGCAAACGCGTGCTGACGCCGACTCCGCTCGGACGGTACGCGGATGCAGCGGGGATCCCGTGCGAACGCGTGCAGTCCGTGAACACTCCGGAGTTCCTGGACCACGCGGCGGCGCTGGAGCCGGACATGATCGTGGTGGTGTCGTTCGGTCAGATCCTGCGGGAACCGATCCTGAATCTCCCGCCGCTCGGCTGTCTGAACGTCCATGCGTCCCTTCTCCCGAAATACCGCGGGGCGTCGCCCATCACCACCTGCGTATTGAACGGAGACGACATGACAGGAGTAACGTTTATGCAGATGGAACGGGGACTGGACTCGGGGCCGATCTACGAAATGCACCGCATGCCCGTCCCGCCCGGGATCACCACGGACGAACTGGAACGCACGCTCTCCGCAATGGCCGGGAACCGCATCTGCGACTGCGTAGGCCGCATCGCGCGCGGCGAGATCACGCCGTGTCCGCAGCCCGCCGAGGGCGTCACGATCGCGGTCAAGATCCGAAAATCGGACGGGTTCGTCGACTGGAACGAAGACGCCGCCGTCCTGGAACGAAAGGTGAGGGCTTATCATAACTGGCCGTCGATGTCCTTCCGCGTCAATGTGCGCGGCCGCGTCATGTCGGTCAAGATCACGAAAGCGTCGTATACGTCCTTCAAAGCGCCCAATGCGGAGCCGGGAAAGATCACTGCACTCGCCGACAACAGGATTATGGTGTCCTGCGGCTCCGGTTCCCTGCTGCTCCACCGCATCGTGCCCGAAGGAAAAAAGGAAATGCCCGTCGCCGATTTCCTGAACGGCGCCCGCCTCGAAGTCGGCGACGTCCTGCTGAACGGCCAGCCCGAACAGCAGCCAACCCCGTGAAAGTTTTTCCCAACTCATGCCTCAAGAGAAAAAACAGATCATCCTGAACTGCGAGGAACTTGAGACCCGCTCGGCACTGCTCATCAACGGACATCTGGAGGACTACCAGATCGAGCGCAAGGGCGACGACATCGTCGCCGGGTCCATCTACCTCGGCAAGATCGTCCGCATCGAACCGGGCCTGGAAGCCTGCTTCGTCGACATCGGCGCGGAGAAGAACGCGTTCATGCACTTCCGCGACATGCTCCCGGCCTCCTACGACATCCTCGACAACATCAAGAAGATCGGCGAGGAGCGCGAACGCGTCAAGGAGACCGACGCCTCCCCGAAAAAGAAAAAGCACATCATCTCCATCCTCAGCGAGAAATTCCGCAACCTCGTGACCGGCGGCGACCGCGCCAAACGCCTGAAGGAGATGGAGGAACGCATCCACACCGGCAAGATCACCATCGAAGACATCCCGCGCGTCTTCCCCGCCGGGTCCGAGCTCCTCGTGCAGGTCACGAAGGGTCCCATCGGGACCAAGGGCGCGCGCGTCACGACGAACATCACCATCCCCGGCCGCTACCTCGTCCTGCTCCCCTACTCCAAACACATCGGCCTCTCCTCGCGCATTGAGGACAGGAAGGAACGCGACCGCCTCCGCAAGATCCTGCTCGGGCTGAAGCTCCCGGACGGAATGGGCCTCATCTGCCGCACCGTCGGCGAACACCGCAAGGCCGTCTTCTTCCAGCGCGACCTCGAAATGCTGCTGGAACTCTGGTCGAAGGTCGACAACGCCCTGCTGAAGCCGAAAGCCCCCGCGCTCGTCTACGCCGAACCCGATCTGCTGGAACGCACCGTGCGCGACCTGCTGACGGACGACATCGACGAGATCGTGGTCGACGACAAGGACAAGTACGATTTCCTCGTCGAAGCGCTCAAGAAGTTCGTCGGTAACGACTTCAACACGCAGATCACGCGCCACAAGCGCGCCGAATCCGTGTTTGACCGCTACAAGGTCACGCCGCAGGTCGCCGAAATCTACAACCGCATCGTGAACCTCCCCGGCGGCGGCTACCTCTGCATCGACGAGACCGAAGCGCTCGTCGCCATCGACATCAACACTGGCAAGTCCAAGGCGGGCAAGGCGCAGCGCGAGCTCATCCTGAACACCAACCTCGAGGCCGCGAAGGAGATCGCGCGCCAGATACGGCTCCGCAACATCGGCGGCCAGATCGTCATCGACTTCATCGACATGGCGAACAGCGCCGACCGCGAGCAGGTCAACCGCACGATGAACAAGCTCGCCGACCTAGACCGCGCACGCACGAAGATCCTCCCGATCAGCAAGTTCGGGCTCATGGAAATGACGCGCCAGCGCGAGAGCGAAAGCGTGCAGGATTCGCTGTTCGACCCGTGCCCGTACTGCGGCGGTTCCGGCCACGTGAAATCCGCCATCAGCATGAGCGTGGAGATTCAGCGCCGCCTGCTCGAAATCCTCAAGCAGCGCACGAAGTCGAAGAAGGCCGCCACCGTCCGGGTCATCCTGAACCCCGCCGTGCTTGCGCGCCTCAAAAACGACGACGCGAAGATCCTCTACGAGATGGAAAGCAAATACGGCCGCGACCTCGAATTCCGCGCGGACCCGGCAATCCACGTCGAGGAATTCCGCCTCATCGACCCGAAGACGGGCGAGCTTCTGTAAAACAGGTCACTTGCGTTTTTCTATAATCACGCGGACGGGCGGTTTCGCGGGCGGCTTGCCGGGATTCTCCGGCGGACCGGCGATCAGCGCGACCGTCACGGCGGCCAGACGCCACGGGATGCCGAGCGCGCCCGACGGCGCGGCGACCGGCGGGAAATAGACGCCCGTCCCGGTCAGGATGCCGCCGTTCGCGAGGTGCCAGCATTCCTCCTCGTACACATAGTGCGTCTTCATGTCCGCGCGCCAGTACACGCCGTCCTTGTGGTAATACCCGCCGTCCGCGTAGTAATAGCAATCCCCAATCCACCCCGGATCGGGGTCCGGCGCTTTTTTCTCCGCCTCATCCGCCGCGCACGCGAACGGCGCGAGCAATGCAGCCAGCGCCAGCGCTTTCAGCAGTTTCGAGGGGAAAAGGAACGTTTTCATGCGGATTTCTCCAATGTGGAAAGCCTGTTTTATTGTTTCCGTGTCCACAAGACCCGTTTGTTGAACTTCACGACATCGACATGCGGAGGAATCTCGACCTCGTATTCGAATGCGCCCCGACCTTCCGACACCATAGTGCCGGACAGAATGATCGTATTGCCGGTCGTTTCCTGTTCGATACTCCTGATGCCCCAGGCGCTTTCCGCATAGTCGCCCTCGATTTTCAACGTCAGCGCGCCGCGCTCTTCTTCATTCGGAATAACCGCCATGCTGGAAACGACAAGATAATCTTCGTTGATCTCTTTCGTCGTTTCGCATCCGGCGAACGATGCAACGATCAGGAAGACCGCGATGACGGTGAGGATAGTTTTTCGGATGGGATTCGTGTTCGACATGTTTACAGCCTTTCTATGGTGTTGCCGATGGAGGGTTTGAGAAATCACAGCTTTATTATACCACGCCCCAAGAAAAAAAGCAAATCGGTTTTCATGGCTTTGCCCCTGGATTATAATCTGTATAGATGCCACCATCTCTTTTCAAGCAAAGGCGTTCATCTTTGCCAAAAACATGCGACTTGACACGCAGAGACAAAACAGGATCATCCAGTTTTTTGAGCGGATCTTCCGGATTCAGACTTGGGGCATGGTATTCTGCGGAACTGATATCAAAGAACAGAACTTCTCTAAAATCACTTTTGTTCAGCCCCAAGGTTTTTAGCAGAGATTTCATGTCTTGCTGGGGCGGATAATTTCCATGCACTATATTATAGTCTTCTAAACGATTATATAATAGGTTTAAATTCACTACTGTCCGGTTAAAATATAGGAGCATAATTTGCAAAGAGGTCGAGTTGTTCAGGGGCATTCCAGTCTGGAGGTTTCTTCAGGGTAT
>CACWOL010000029.1 GCA_902762495.1 uncultured bacterium
ACGCCGCCCGCGCCCACCTGCAGGCCGATCCCCAATCGGTGCTGCGCCTGCTGGACGGGGATCGCCCCGTCGGGCTGGTGGATCTGGATCCCCGGCGGGGCCAGGCCGAGGGCTGCGGCTGGCTGAGTCTGCTGTACCTGACGCCGGAGGTACGGAATCAGGGCTACGGCATCCAGGCTCTGGCCCGGGCCATCGTCCGCTTCCGGGAGCAGGGGCGGCAGAGCCTGCAGCTGCTGGTGGCGGAGGAAAACGCCCCCGCCCGGCGCTTTTATGAGAGGGAGGGCTTCCGGGTGCTCCGCGACGAGCTCGGCGTGGACTGGAAATTCTTCGACGTCACGGCGTGCGCCGAGACCAAGCCCGGCAACGGCGGCAAGCTGATGCTCCCCTACTACGAAGCCGAAAACACGCCCGCGGTCCCCGCTGGCGTCGTCCGCAACTTCGACCCCGCCACGGCGTCCAAGGCCGAACAGATCCGCTGCCTGCTCGAATCCCAGGCGCTCACCATGCGCCGCCACTCCGCGTGGCAGGGCGACGGCAGCTTCAAGCGCATCCGCGTGACCGGCGGCGCTTCCAAGAGCGCCACGTTCCGCCAGATCCTCGCCGACGTCTTCCAGGCGAAAATCGAGACCGTCTCCATCGCGAACTCCGCGTCCCTCGGCGCCGCCATCCGCGCCGCCAACGGCATCGACAATACGCCGTTCGAGGACCTCTACGCGATGTTCTGCGCCTCCGCGTCCGTCATCGAGCCTGACGCCTCCCTGCGCGGCCTCTACGACGGCATGATGGCGGACTACGCTGCGCTCGAATCCAGCCGCGGCTGATCCCCGTTTCCGCAAATATTCCGCACCGTCTTTCCTCCGGGAGAGACGGTGTTTTTGTTTCCCGGGCGGATTCCGCGCGTAAAAAAATATTGTTACGCTTGCTTTTTCGCGTTTGCAGGCTATATTATTCTCTGCTTTTTTTGTAAACCGGAGAGATGGCTGAGCGGTCGAAGGCGGCGGTCTCGAAAACCGTTAACGGGTTTTTCCCGTTCGGGGGTTCGAATCCCCCTCTCTCCGCCATCTTCATGCTCAGTTCCGAGTCGCTTTTCCAATTCCTCCCTATTCCCGCCCCGCCGTGAGCTTGCGGACGGAACAAAGTTTTTTCGTACTTTTTTCCCGTTTCAGTTTGCTTTTTTCCAAACCGGGGTGTATATTAAATCTCATGCAAGAAATTGCGGGGGCGTAGCTCAACTGGTTAGAGTGCCACCCTGTCACGGTGGATGTTGCGGGTTCGAATCCCGTCGCTCTCGCCATTTTTGTATCTGCACAGTACAAAATGGCGATTTTTTTATGTCTTGAATCCGTGCCGTCGCGAAGCACGGCACAACCGCAGTGGAGGCACTGCCTCCCGGGGGGCGTATGGAAAAGATCCTTCAACACTTCATCGGCTATCTGACGGCCGAACGCGGCCTCAGCCGGAATTCCACGTCCGCCTATTCCTCCGACCTCGAAGACTACATCCACTGGCTCAAAGCGCGGGGCATCGGATCGTTCGACGCGGCCGGACGCGACGCCATCATCGACTACCTCGAATACTGCCGCGATGAACGCAATTTGGAGACAGTCAGCATCGCACGGCGTCTGGTCGCGATCAAGATCCTGTACCGGTATCTTTTCCGCGAACGCCTGATCGCCGCGGACGTGACGGACGTGATGGACTCGCCGAAATTCTGGCGCATCCTGCCGGATTTCCTGAGCGTGGCGGAAGTCGACGCCCTGCTCAATGCGTTTCCCCTGCGGGCGCAGGACCCGCTCGTCATCCGCAACCGCTGCATCCTAGAGCTGCTGTATTCCTGCGGGCTCCGCGTCAGCGAATGCGTGAATCTCCGGTTCGGTGCGGTCCGCTTCGACGAACGCACCATCCGCGTGCTCGGCAAGGGCTCCAAGGAACGCATCGTACCGATGGGCGACGCGGCGATCCACCAGCTGAAACGCTATCTGGAAAAAGCGCGTCCCGAACTCGCCGGAGACGGCGGCGCGCCGCAGTTATTCCTGTCCAATCACGGCAAAAAGCTCGACCGAGAACGCGTCTGGATGGTCGTGAAGGAGGCGGCGCGTCTCGCCGGGATCACGAAGAACATCCATCCTCACACGCTGCGCCATTCCTTCGCGAGCCATCTGCTCGAAAACGGCGCGGATCTGCGCGTGATCCAGGAGATGCTCGGGCACGCCGACATCAGCACCACGCAGATCTACACGCACGTCGACGAGAACCGCCTGCTCGGCGTCTTCAACAAATTCCATCCGAGAGCCTGACCGCCCATGAAACTGAAAGAACTCCTCAACACCCCCATCCGGCGCATGGTCGCACGCAACATCGCGCTGTCGCTCGTCGTCGGCATCTGCCTGCTGTACGTGGCGCTGCGCGACGGCCGCCGCATGCACAGCGAGACCATCATGTTCTCCACCATGAGCACGTTCGGGACGGTCAGCCTCGCCCATCAGGAGAAAATGACCGTGAGCAACGCGCTGACGGCGGCGCACGAGGCGATTCGCGAAGTGGAGAAGACCTGCAACATCTTCGACCCGGAAAGCGAGCTTTCCATGCTCAACGCGACTGCGGCGGACGAACCGTTCGCGTGCAGCGACCTGCTGTGGGACGTGCTCACGCGGGCACGGGCGTTCTGGCGCGATTCCGGGGGCGTTTTCGACGTGACGATCGACCCGCTGATGAAGCTCTGGGGATTCCACAGCAAACGCGAAACGCTGCCGTCAGCGGATGAAATCGCCGAGGCGAAACGCCTCACGGGGCTTGACAAGGTCGCGTTCGACGATGAAATGCACACCGTGAAGTTCACCGTGCCGGGCATGTCGATCAACCTCGGCGGAATCGCCAAAGGGTACGCGCTCGACCGCGCCGCCGACGCCGTCCGCAAGCTCGGCGTGAAGACCGGCTGGATTGAGATCGGCGGGAACATTCTGGCACTGCCGAAGAAATCCGGCGGCGGCAAGTACGCGGCGGGCATCAAAAACCCGTTTCACAAGGAACAACTGCTCGGCAAGACCGCGATCAGCGACGCCGCGATCAGCACCAGCGGCAACTACGAACGCTACGTGGTCATCGACGGCAAGCAGTACACGCACATCATTGATCCCGCGACCGGACTGCCGGTGTCCGGCATGGACTCCGTGACTGTGATCGCGCCGACCGGCGTCGCCAGCGACGCCCTCTCGACCTCGATCTTTATCGCGGGACCAGACGCCGTGGCGGGCTGGACGAAGAAGTTCCCCGGCCTGCGCGTGCTCATCGTGCGAGGTCCGGCGGGCAAGCCGGAAATCCTGAAATACGGCAAAGGCTGGGGCGATATCCCCTCGAATCTGCCGCCGCAGTGATCCTGCGCTGGCGGAATCCGCCGGATTATCTCTCTTCAAAACTTTATCGGGACGGCGGCGCGAGCCTGCGGCGGAGACTTCTTTTCGTCCGGGCGAATCGCATGAGCATCGCCAGATACTGCACGATCACGCGGCCGGAAAGCTTGCTTTCGCCCTGTTTGCGCATGGCGAACGTGATGGGATGCTCCAGAACTTTGTCGCGTCCGGTGAGGGAGAGCAGGAACGCCAGTTCGAGCATGATCTTGAACCCTTCGGGCGAAAGGCAGGTCTTCACGCGGTCAAAAGCGTCACGGCGGATGGCGAAGAACCCGGACATCGGGTCCTTCAGCGTGATCCCGAGCACGAGACGGGCAGCAAACGCCGCGCCGTCGCTGCACATCACGCGGAAAAGATTCCATTTTTCGGTGAAGCCGCCGCCGGGGACGTGCCGGGAGCCGATCACCATGGACAACGCCGGATCGCGGTCGAATTCCGCGAGCAGCCCGGGCAGGTCCTCCGGCCGATGCTGACCGTCGGCGTCCATGCAGACCAGGATTTCGCCGATGGCTTTCGAGAATCCATGCACCACGCTGGGCGCAAGCCCGCGGACGCCAGGATTCTGTTCCACGCGGACGGGAGTCCGCATCGTTTTCGCGGTTTCGAGCGCGGCCGCCTCCGTGCCGTCCGGGGAATGGTCGTCGGCAACGATGATCTCAAGTCCGGGGAGGTTCAGCGCATCGAGGGCGCGGAGCATCGGCGGGATGCTGTCCTTCTCTTTGAACGTGGGGAGAATAATGGAAGTTGTCATATTGCGTTTTCTTTCAAGGGATCATTGGCGGGACTCGAGGAATCGGACTTCCGGAACAGAGCGGACGATTCCGGAATCCTGAACAGATACGGCTCCTTCACATGGAGATACAAGTACAGGCTCCACAACGCGAGGGCCATCGAAAAGAACGGCATGATCGGGAAAATATGCGTGTAGGGCGTTTCCCAAACGTTGTCGTACAGGTACAAGACGGAACCGGCCTGCGGAATGACGCCGCCGATCCAGGAGGGGACGATCAGCACGGACACCCTGCTGGGGATAACGAGAAACAGGGGGAAAAGCAAAGTGATCGCGCCGAGCCGCCATTGTTTTTTCCGGGCGAAATCAAACAGCCGGATGAAAAACAGGGGGAAAACGAGCGTGAAGTCCCATCTCCTGTGATAGGAGATCAGCATGGTCAAACTGAACGCCAGCAGCAGAAGCGTGTCCGAAATCTTCTTCGTGCGGCGTTCCCGCCAGAACAGCCACAAAACGAGGCAGACTGCGGCGGCGGTCAAAGCATGGTTGAGGAACGCAATCTTGAAAAACGCGAGATGGCACATTTCAGGATAGGATCCGTAATGATTGATCCCGCCCGGCTGAACCGTCCGTGCGACCGCGTCGAAATACCCTGTGTAAACGTCGATCAGGTTGTTGCCGCAGAAGACCGGGCTGGCGGAAAGGAGGAGGAAAAGGCAAAAGGACGCAATGCAAAGTTTCCAGTAGCCCTTGAAGAAAAGGATGGGCGCAAAGACGGGCAGGAGGCTGTATTTCGCCACCGCGACAAATGCAAACAGGAACATCCGCAAGACACGGGAGTTAGGCCCCCAGAAAAGACCGTAAACGCAAAGCGACAGGATGAGGGGTATCTGCCCCGCCCCCATTCCGTCCCGGACACATCCGGAGGAAAGAAAGCAGAAACAGCATAGGGCATACAGAAACTGTTTTCTGCCCGGAGTCAGGAGATCGCGCCATCGATACCCGCAGGCCTTGACCAGCGTCAAACCGGTCAGGAAAAACAGGACCGCCATGTTCAGCGCAAAGTATGCGATCTTCAGCCACGAGCCCCAAAGGAATCCCGGGAGCGCGAAGAAAAGCATCTGTCCGGGATAGATGATCGGGACGGTACTGCCCCAGCTCGAAATCGTTTCGAAGAGGAGCTCATAATGGTCCGGGAACGGATTATGCCCCTCAAGAAGAGCGCGGCTGACGGCGCAGTAAGCCGTAAAATCCGGCAGCATCAGTTCATATCGGCAAATATCAAGGACTGACTTCGCAAGCGGCGCAGCAATCAGCAGGATGGCCGCAAACAAATAAAACCAGCTTGATTTTTTCATGTTGCCCTATGGGGAAAACCGAATACAAAAAGACCCGATTCCGGAAGAATCCTGTCCTTCCGAAAACCAAGACGGTCGAAAAACGGACATAGCCTGCCGTTTGCAGAATGGAAACGACAGGCCGGAAAGAAAAATCCGCTCAACCTTCGGCGAGGTAGGCTTCGTGCATCTGGAATATCTTCCGGATCGACGCCTGGCACGTGGGGACGTCCTCGGCTTTGGCCGCGGCGTTCAGCTCCTTGGCCAGCGCGAAAAGGTCCATGGCGCCCATGTTCTCACAGTAGCCGAACATGGTGTGGGTGATGATCCTGAGTTTCTGGAAATCGGAGTCGACGCCGGGCTCCTGCAGGTCGACGCAGGATTTGTCGAATTCCTTGATGAACGCATCGTAGAATTCTTTGATTTCGTCATCTTCGAGCTCAAGAAGCTCTTTCAAATGGGCAGCGATATCGGCTTTCATGATTCGGGTGTCCTCTTATTGAATACGAATTTCGTTTCGTTTAATCCGCAGTTGGTCTCGTACGACACGTATTGCGTGATCGCCTTGATGATCTGGATCCCGCGTCCGCTGGTGGCGAAGAGGTTTTCCTCTTCCTCGGGTTTCTTCTCCTCCGCGTTCTCCGGGGTGAAAAGCTGGGGATCGTTGGTCTCGCGCGTCCCGGTGATGTCCCACTTGCCGCCGCGCTCGGCCCCCTGAAGGACCAGGTCGCCGTTCTCCATGCCGATGCTGGCATAGATGAGGTCGGGAGCTTTCTTTTTGTCGTGGTTGCCGTGGATGACGACGTTGTTGAGGTATTCGTGGACGCAAAGGTCGATCTCCGTGCTCTGGCGCACGTCGTCGGTGATGGCGGAGAACTCGCGCGCGAGCTTGTCGACCTCGGGAAGCGTGGCGGGGATGACGCGTTCGATGAACCCCTTGCGGGCGGAACGCTTCTGGAAGGCAACGATGGTGAAGTCGTCGGGAGCCTTGTCGAAGCCCATCTTCGCCATCATGCCCTTGATGCGGTACGGCAGGGCCACGACGTTCGGGTTGTCGAGCTGGGACTGGATGATGGAGTGGAAATCCTCCTCGTCCATGGTCTGGCCGTCCTCGTTGTTCATATCCAGTACGCCGTCGGTCATGGCGATGAAGATGGTGTCCTCGTCGAAATCACAGTCGTAGTTTTCGGATTCGGGGAATTCGGCATTGGCCATCCAGCCGAGCGGCATGCTGCCTTTGTTCGTGTCGCTGACAGTCACGGTCTTTTTGCTCGGAGAAGCAAAGATCATGGCGGGATGTCCGGAGGAATGCAGGGAGATGTGATTGTTCTTGAAGTCGATGATGGCGGCGAGCGCGGTCATGTAGTTCTTGCTCTGGAGGTCTTCGCAGAAGAACTTGTTGAGGCGGGTCATGAGCTCGTGAATCTTGATGTCGTTGTCGCGCAGGGTCATTTTCAGCCAGGACTGGACCGCCGCCATGTAGAGCGCCGCGGAGAGGCCGTGCCCGGAAATGTCGCCGATGAAGAAAAGGTATTTGGAATCGCCGAACGGGATCATTTCGTAGAGGTCGCCGGAAACGTGCATGTACGGGACGTAGATGGAGGAGAACAGCACGTCGTCGTTGCAGATGCACCAGCTCGGGAGCAGGACCTTCTGAAGCTCGCCGGCAAGCGCACGCTCCTCCTCCAGCTGGTCGCTGTATTTGTGCGCCATGAGCTTCTGGCGGTAGGTGGTGACGACCTCAGTGATCTTCTGGATCAGCGTCTTTTTTCCGACCGCCTTGTTCAGGTAGTATGTGTTGGCGTCCCAGGTGATCTGGTTGAGCATGGTCATATTCTTGTCCTCGACCATGCTGGTGAGGAAGATGATGGGACGTTCGGGGTCGGTGGCGCGGATGAGCTTGCGCAGCTCGAATCCGTCGATGCCGGGCATGATGACGTCGAGCAGGAGGATGTCGAAATACTGTTCCTTGAACTTCTGGAGGGCGTCGACGGCGTTTGTGCAGGTCACGATCTCGAAGCCGCCGCCTTTCAGGCAGCCGCGGATGATCATGAGGTTAGCCTCAACGTCATCTACGGCCAGAACTTTGATCACATCGCTCATAATAACTCCGGGAAAATTCAGCGCGCAGCTGTTTTATGTTCAGAAGAAGTTCAAATTGACGGATTTTGCCATAATATATACTGCAAATTGCCAGCTTTCAAACGGTTTTTTCCAAAAAAAACGTCTTTTTCTCGCATTTCTTCAAAACGATATTGAATTGAGGCAATTTTTGAATATATTAAAGTCAGAGCCTTCCGTTTTCAACGTCTATTCAACCGCGTCTTTCAGCTATGCCCCGCATTCGTTTCGTCAACCAATACGCCGGGATCATCGGCGGCATCGAACGCTACATGGAGCGCACCGCGCTGCTTCTGCGGCGGAACGGCTTCACGGTCGACTGCTGCTATGCGGAAAAGACGCAGGTTTCCGACCGCTTCCTCGCCGCGTTCGACCATGCGGAAACGATTTCAGATGCGATCGAACAGAACGGAAGCGACTACGACCTCACCGTCCTGCACAAAGTCCGGGACGCCGAAGCGGTCCGCGCACTGCGGAATGCAGGCCGGACGGCGGTCTTCATCCACGACCACGAATACTACTGCCCCCGACGGGCGTATTACTACCCGGTCACGCGGAAAAACTGTTCCCGCGCCTACAGCGAGTTCCTCTGCGGATGCTGTGCGATGCTGCGGCGTCCTTCGCCGGACAACACCTTCCGCGCCAACTTCGGCGGTTTCGCTTCGCTCTGGCGGGAAATCCGCGCCTGCGACGAGTTCATCGTACTGTCCGAGTTCATGCGGAACATCCTGGTCCGACAGGGCATTCCGGCGGAAAAGATCACGCTGATCCCGCCCGCGATCACGATCCCGGACTCCGTCTCGTTCGCTGAAACAGACGCCGTGCCGCATATCCTGGCGATCGGACAGCTCATCCGGGGCAAAGGCGTCGACCAGCTCCTGGCGGCCATGCACAGCGTGAAAACGCCGTGTGTGCTGGATATCGTCGGCACGGGCAACGACGAAGCATACCTGAAACAACTGGCAGAACCGCTCGGTGAAAAGGTCGTGTTCCACGGTTACTCGCCGACCCCGGACGATGCGTTCCGGGGCGTCCGTGCAGTCGTGCTCCCCTGGCGCTGGCAGGAACCGTTCGGACTGGTCGGACCGGAGGCGCTCGCGCACGGAGTCCCGCTCGTCGGATTCGACGTCGGCGCGATCCGCGACTATCTCGTCGACGGACAGACCGGCGTACTTGTCCCGCCCGGAGATACGGACGCGCTGTCGAAAGCGATCGACCGTCTGCTGAACAATCCAGACGAGGCTCACGCCAAGGGACTGCGCGGACGAGAACTTGTCTCCGTCCGATTTACGGATGCCGTCCTGCTGAACGGCTGGCAGGCGCTTTTGAACTCAAAACAGGATGCACGAACATGATAATTCTACAATTTGAACTCGCATACAGCCAGGAAAGGAGCGCATCATGAGAATCCTCGTCAGCTGCGTCCCGTTCGACCACGGACGGTCCGGCATTTCCGTCTACATGCGCAACACGGTCGCGGCTCTGGCCGCGGCGGGGCACGACCTGACTCTGGTCGTGGAGCAGGAGGCCGCTGATGTGCCGGAATTTGCCCCGTATCCTCAAATCGTCGCGCCCGGCTGGATCCACCGTCCGATCCTGAGCATGCTCTGGCATCTTTTCTTCCTGCCGTTCCGGATCAGCAAACGCAAGTACGACCTCTTCTTCATCGCCGCCGCGAACCGCCGCGCGGTGCTGTTCCGGCCTGTCCCGACGGTCGCGATCGTGCATGACCTGGCGGCACATCGCATGCGGGAAAAATACGACCGGTTCCGCACACTCTACCAGACGGGCATCCTGCCATTCTTTACGAAACGGGCGGAATTCCCCGTTGCGATCAGCGAATCGACGGCGAAGGACATGGTGGAATTCATGAAGCTGCCGCGCGAACGCATCACGGTGAGCTGGAACGGACTTTCTCTGCCCAATGTAAAACCGGCGGGCGGGTGGATGAAACGGTACGGGTTGGAACCAGGCGAATATCTGCTGTACATCTCCCGCCTGGAGCATCCCGGGAAAAATCAGTACCGCCTGATCGAAGCCTACGAAAAGCTTCCGCCGGAAATCACCGCCCGATACAAACTTGTTCTCTGCGGGGCGGACTGGCATGGCGCCGATGTCATTCACGTTCGCACGGAACAGTCGCCCCTGCACGAGCGGATCGTGCTGACCGGATTCGTCCGAAACGAAGATGTTGAGGAAGCGTACCGCGGCTCGGCTGCATACGTGTTCCCTTCGCTGTTCGAGGGATTCGGGCTGTCTCTGATCGAGGCGATGCACTACGGCGTGCCGTGCGCCTGCTCGGAAACATCGTCGCTCGGCGAAATCGGAAAGGATGCCGCGCTGCTTTTCAATCCCGAGGATCCCGACGCGATCGCGGACGCACTGAAACGTCTGCTCGGCAACGCTGAACTTCGCTCCGAACTGAAGGAAGCCGGACTCCACCGCGCCGCCGAATTCACCTGGACCAAACATGTCGAAAGGATCATTCATGCAGTCGAATCCTCCCGTTCCTGAAGAAAAGCCGCGCCCGGTCGTGCTCGGGATGCATTTCGACGCGGTAACTGTGCCGCAGGCGCTTGACCGGTTTTTCGAACTCGCGACCATGCCGCCTGGCCCGCGCGGATGCCGTATCGCCGCGACCGTGAACGTCGACTTCATCGTGAACACCTACTGCGCCACGAAAAGCACGCCGCGGAATCCCGCTTTGGCGCGCGTCCTGCGCCGGGCCGAACTCGTGATCGCAGACGGCATGCCGTTGGTCTGGCTCAGCCGCCTGATCGGCACGCCGCTGCCGGAACGCGTGACCGGCGCGGACCTGGTGCCGATGATCGCCGAACGTGCCGCCCGGGACCATGTGAAACTGTATTTCCTCGGCGGGAAGGAAGAATACACTCGGAGCGCGGCGGAAATCCTGACGAAGCGTTACCCCGGACTGGAGATCGCCGGGATCGACACACCGTTCGTGAAGCTGGACGACCCGGACGCTGCACAAAAGGACCTCGAAATCTGCCGCAAGATCAACGAGTCCGGCGCATCCATCCTGCTCGTCGGATTCGGAAACCCGAAACAGGAGATCTGGGCGGAACGCAACCGCGCGAACCTGAAATGCGGCATCGCGGTCGGCATCGGCGGCACGTTCAATTTTATCGCGGGCGCGGTCAAGCGTGCCCCGGACTGGATGCGTCACACCGGCACGGAATGGATCTTCCGCATCATCCAGGAGCCGGGCCGTCTGTGGAAACGCTACGGATTCGGGCTGCTTGTGTTCAACACGCTGGCGCTTTTCGCATTTCTGAACAGGCCGCGCAAGGGCGGCGCAAACGTGACCGCGTGCACGGACAATCCCGGAGTACTCACGACAACCGGACGCGGTCGCTTCTCGCCGGAAGCACTTCAAACGATTCTTGATTCATACGCGTCCGCAGACGCTCCAATTGAAATCAAAGGACTGAGCGGACGCCAACGCCGTCAGCTCCGCGCACACAGGATGATCGACCTGATCACTTCGGAGGCAAAACAATGATTGAACTGAAAAAAGCGCTCGCACCATTGAAAAAAGACTGGAAATGCACCGCCATCTTCGCGGTTGCGCTCGCATTCGCCTGCTGGCAGTCCGCGTATCAGATCCGTTCCGAATGGGGCGGCGCGGCGGCTCTGCTGATCCTGCTGGCGTGCCTGCTCTATTTGGCGGCCAAAGCCTCCGCGGACGCACCGGAAAAAAAAGGCTTTCATTGGCACAAAGTCCTGGCCTGGCCGCCCGTCCTGATCGCATTGGGACTTCTCTTCCTGCCATGGTCGAATCCTGATGCGCCGGGATTCAAATTCGGCGCGTGGTTCTTCCTCGCGCTCGGCGCGATCTGCTTCTTCTGCGGCGTACGGGCGATGCTGTACGGTTTCGTGCCGCTGCTCGGATGTTTCCTTGCGGTGCCGTTCCGCGAATCCATCGTGCTGTACCTGAGCTATCCGTTCCGCATGGTCTCGACCGTGCTCTCGGTCGGATTCCTTCAAATTTTCGGGATAAGCATTGAGAACGACAACACGACGATCCGGATCGAAGGACTTGACATCGCCATCACGGACGCATGCAGCGGCATCCAGCAGTTCGAGGCAATGATTCTCGTGGCATTCTGGCTGGTGATGATCTGGAAGAGGCCGTTCATCTGGCGCTGCATCCATTATTTGTTTCTGATCCCGTCGATCATCGTGGCCAACGCCGTCCGCATCGTCCTGACCATCGTCCTGTACAAAGCCGGGTTTACAGCCGTGCTGAATAACACCTGGCACGAAGGGCTCGGATATGCGCAAGTCGTCCTGACGGTCGCGTTCTTCTTCCTCGTCGGATGCCTGTTGCCGGAAGACAACGACAACATATCGTCCGGCAAAACGAAAGAAAACGGAAATGACGGGGCAAAAAAGAAAGCCGGGAAAGGAGACAAAATGCATGAATAAGCCCGTTAAAGACATGCCGACCCAGGAACCCGCATCGGACGCCTCCGCCGTTTCCCTGCCCTGGGAACGCCTCGCAGGGGCGTTTCTGGCCGGAATCCCGTTCTGGTGCACACTGCCGTATACGGTTCATTCATGGCGCTCATCTCCCATGGACCGCCTGAACTGGATCTTTTTCCTGGCCTTTCTGCTGGTAGCGGCATGCGGCACGCCCGCGATTATGGATTCCGTGAAGCAGCGCAAGCTTGACTGGTTCGCGCTGCTGGCGGCGGCAGCGGCAGCAGTTCTTTACGCAACAGGAGTCATGAAGCAGATTTACATGATTCGAATCCTTGCAGGAACCTGGTTCTGGTGGACAGGCATCTGGTTTTTCTGCGGCTGGAAAGCCGCCTGGGCGACGATCCCGGCGTTCGGGGCGCTTTCGCTCGGATGCACGAGTACCACGTTCCTGATGTGCAGGCATCTCCTGATTCAGCCGCAGACGGCTCTGTTTCTGAAGCTGGGTGCGGCAGTTCTTTGCGCGGCGGTCTGCGCCGTCCTTATGCTTACCGATTACGTCATGAATCGTGAAGTCTTCTGGTTCCTGCTGGCGGCGGGGGCGATCCTGACCGGCACACTGGTCTCGCGCGGAACAGGAAAGACCGCGGCGGCGTTCAGGCCCGATCTGACGATGCTGGTGGAGGGATTCACGACGACGGAGACACCTTTGACGGAAGACACCATCCGCTTTTTCGAGGGCGCCACGGTGCATCAGTACACGGTTTCGGACGGCGTTTTCCATGCCAGCGTTCTGGAGGTAAAATGCGGAAACGACATCCACAAGATCCATCCCGCAAGCCACTGTCTTCGTTCAAGCGGCGCGGAAATCCTCTCCGAATCGGTCGTTATGCACACCTTGCCGGACGGACGCAATCTGCCCGTGACCGAGATCCGGTCGAGAATCCACGGGACACCAATCCTCACGTTCGTGTGGTACACCGGACCGGAGGAAACGATCGGAAGTTTCTACACATTCCGCCGCAAATGGTCGCCGTCCGAACAATGGTACTCCTACCAGATCGTGACGGAAGTTTACGACGGCAGGGAAGATTCCGCCCGCAAGTTCCTGCTGGACCTCCTGTCGAAGTACTGAGGAGGACAAGTCCTCCGCTGCGGCAGTGCCGGGTTGCGCGCCGGTACGAAATCAGCAATCCACGCTCAGAAGAACATCCACTCGTAGAACTGGACGAAACCGTTCGTGGCGCCGGCGATGGGCGACGGCGTATAGGTAAAGACGAGGCGGCGGCCGGGAATCTTCTTCTCCAGCTCTTCGCCGTATTCATCGGTCACGGCGGGCCGGATGATGACCGTGTAGACGCCGGACGAATTCCATCGCACATAGTTGTTGATCTTCGTCATCACGGTGGAATCGGATTCGAGGCTTTCGGTGAGCGGGACACGCTCGATCGAATGGAATTCCGCGATGGCCTCATGCAGGTCTTGCAGATCGTCTTCCTCCAGGTCGCATGCGAGCACAAGCCAGTCGTCGGTCACGCTGAAAATGTCCGGATTGCCTTCGATGGTGACGCCGGCGTCCGCGGGCGGGATCAGGCGGATATAGGACAGGCGTCCGTCCTGGTCAATGGGGAAGAGGTCTGTCATCCCGGGGATGTAGGCGAATTCGTTGCGGTCGGTGATCGCACCGTTGCGCGGCAGCGGCGACATGCCTGCATCGTAGTATTCATCCGCCTCCCAGCTGTTGGTGTCGGTCGGCGAATCGTCCGTGTCGATGTAGTCCGTGATGATGTAGTTGAGGTCTTCCAGCAGGTCGGTGAAGTCGTTTTCCTCATCGACGAAGTTCCGGAACTGCTGGAGCGCCTGTTGGAAGTTCGTCCCCTGCAGATTTACCGGGCCGGCGGCGTCCTTGATCGTGAAGACGACCGGCGTACCGTAGTAGTCCATGTAATGCGGCACGGCGTCCGGGAGATAACGGTCGGTGTCGTACTCGCTGTAGTTGTCGACGTTCAGCTGCTGCGGGGCGCCGTAGAGCTGGCGGTCCGCGGAAATCAGGAACTGGATGCGCTGCGCCATGCCCTCCAGCACATAGTAGCTGCGCTGAAGCTGGACGAACGGCATGACGGTAAACGAGGTGGTCTTGGAGATGGACATCACCATCAGCGCCAGGAGCGAGCCGGTGGCGATCAGAAGCAACACGGAGATCAGGGCAATGCCGGATTCCCCGCGGCGGAGGATGCGTTTTGCGAGATTACGGTTCATCATTCGTCCACCTCATGAACTGCGCCGTAGACGCTATTGCCGCCGGACGCGGCGGTCCTGCGGAGCCATTGCTCGGTCGTGCCGTTTTTCCATTCCACTGTCATCTGGACGGCCAGCGGGATGAAATCGTAGTTATCGCGGTCCCATTCCTCGACCCAGATCACGACGCTGTCCTGCTGGCCCGCATAGAGGAACTCCACATGGTCAACGTCCGTCGCGAGGACTTCGCGGTCGTAGGGGAATTCATCTTCGTTGTCCTCGTACCACGGCAGGCGCGGGAACTTGCTGTATTCCGCCACAAGCTCGTCCGTCTGGTCGTCCACATAGACGCGCATGAAGAACAGGTTGCCGCCGACGTCGTCGTAGGAACGCCGCAGCGTCGTGAAATGGATCATTTCGGGATACCCGGCGAAGACCTGGAACGTGTCGTCGTTCTCGTCGGTCGTCTCCCAGTTGAACGGGATCATGTTGCGGAAACAGCCGTCCATGACCTGGTCGATGTTCAGGTACACCTGAAGCTGGGCGGAGACGCGTTCGGCGGACGCGAGTGCGCGGAAAAACGACCGCGAGGCGAACGCGATGATGCCCGCGATCGCCATCATAATGCCTGCCGCCGCGACGAGCTCCATCAGAGTGAAGTAACTGCGGCGGTTCCGGCCTGTCTTATTCTGGTTCCAGACCTTCATCGTCGTAGATGATCCTCTCGAGTTCGAGCGTACCGACAACTTCCTTGCCGGACGTCTTCAGGTTGACAAGTTCAATGACGCAGAGTTCCAGCGGCAGCTGTCCGTCGATGGAGCGGAAGTCGTCGGCGATCTGCTCGTCGGTGACTTCTCCTTCGTAGATGACGTTGATCTGGTAATCCTGATATGGGAAGAATTCCCGGTCGACGCCGTCCACGTCCGCGTTTCCGCTGTGCAGCAGCACGTATTCCGCCGCCTGCGTCAGCATGTGCATATTGTGCCAGCTTTCTTCGGCTTTCGCAATGCGGGCGCGCGAGGAGGCGATGATCTGGAACAGCGAAGCCAGCGAGATCGCCAGGATGCCGATTGCGATAATGACCTCAATGAGCGTGAAGCTCTTCACGCCCGGTATCGGGTTGCGCCGGATCATTATTCCCCCCGCCCTTTCTCGCGCGAGATGACCGCGCCGGTCAGTTTCGCGACGCTGATCTCCATTGCGATGTCCTTGCCCGCGACGGCGAGGGTCAGATTCCATTTGCCGGAAGCGCCTCCGTCCGGATAGAACCGGAAGACCTCGAGCGGACGGTTTTCGTCCGTCGTCAGCTCGAATTCCTCCGGCAGCTCCCATTTCGCGCCGTCCAGGGGCACGAATCCGTCCTCATAATCCATTTCCTCCTCCAAATTCTGCGTGGGACGCGCCATGGAGAAGATGCGTTTCTCCGGGTCGTAGACGACCATGCGGTCCTCGCCCATTTCCATGGCCTTGTAGCGGACGCGGGAACAGAGGGAGCGGAATTCGTTCGTGGTACGCCGGATGAGGCGGGAAGTGGAGTCCGTACGCATCGCCGAGACGGCGACCGCCCCGGTCAAAACCATGATCACGATCACGACCACGACTTCGACAAGTGTAAATGGCTTCCGTCTCGACATTTTCGTACTTGAACTCCCGTTATGCGGGGGCGGGTGTTTGAGTGTTCGGGAGATTAGAGTTCCCAGTTGGTCTGGTCGGCGTATTCGCCCTCGCCGCCTTCCTGTCCGTCGGCGCCGAAGGAGTAGATGTCAAATTCGCCGTGGTCGCCGGGGAAGACGTAGTTATATTCGGCGCCCCAGGGATCCAGCGGGACTCTCGGCTTGATGTACGGGCCGTCCCACTTTTCGGACTGGTCGATATTCTCCATGAGACCCTGCAGGTCGGACGGATAGGTGCCGACGTCAAGCTTGTACTGCTGAAGCGCATCGTCGAGGAGCTTGATCTGCGTCTTGGCCGTCGCGATTTTGCTCTTCTTGATGTAGTTCATGTACATCGGGGTGGCGACGGACGCCAGCGTGACGAGGATCACGATCACAACCACGACTTCGATGAGGGTGAACAGTGTAACTCTGCGGCGTTGTTTTTGCGTTTTCATGGGGGTATCTCCTTTATATTGGGATTTAATTGATTTCAAAATGATTCTCTGTCATGTTTGTTATTCGACCGCGTTCAGGTCCATCATGGCCTGGAAGATCGAGACCACGACGAGGAGCACGACGGACGCCAGAAGCAGGATCACAGCGGGCTCGAAGAGGCTCAGCAGACGCTTGATCTTCGCGCGGGTGTCGCTTTCCAGGTTGTCCGCGATACGGACCAGCATATCGCCCACGTTGCCGGATTCCTCGCCGACGCGGAGCATCGGGACGGTTTCGCGCGGCACGTACGGGTTGCCCTGAAGCGTCGCGGAGAGTTTCTGACCGGATTTCAGTTTGTCGGCGATGGGCTGGAAGGGTTCGGCCACGACCGGGTTGTGAATGATGCGGCCGGCGATCTTCACCGTGCGGATGATCTCAACATGGTTCATGGTCATGATCGAAAGCGTGCGGATGTAGCGGCACATCTCCAAGTCGGAGATGATGCGGCCGATCAGCGGGATCTTCAGCTTCATCTTGCTGGTCACGTAGTCGAACTGCTTCTTGCCGAAGATCTGGATGTAGGCGAAGCAGCCCGCGACGATCAGCAGCGGGATGATCCACCACGCCCACTTCGCGAACGCGCTGAACGCAAGCAGACGGTTCAGCGACGGCGGCGTCTCGCGTCCCATGTCCGCGAAGATGGTCGCGAACTTCGGCACGAAAATGGTGAACAGGAGGATCACGACGATCAGCACGATGCCGAGGATCACGGACGGGTAGATCGAGTTCGACACGATGAACCCTTTCAGGTCGCGCGTCTCGCCCATGAACTTATACAGCTGGACCAGCACTTCAGGAAGGCAGCCGGACTCTTCGCCGGATTCGATCAGGTTCGCGTAGTAGTCGGGGAAGAGCGAGCCCTGCGAACGGATGAGTTCGGAGAACTTCTTGCCTTCGTGGAGGCCCTGACGCATGTTGTTCACGAAAGATTTCTGCCGCGGGTCTTCCGAGCCTTCGGCGATGATCGCCAGGGCGCGTTCCAGCGGGATGTACGAACTCAGCAGCGGAGAGAGCTGCCGGGTGAACGCGAACGTGTCGATGCCGCCTTTTCCGAACGGATTCAGCTTGCCGCCGGCATTCATGGACGCCTCGCCCAGGTACTGGATCGGGATCAGGCGGCGGGAACGGAGCTTGTTCAGCGCTTCGTTCTGGTTGTCGGCTTCGATCAGCACCTCGGCCGGCTTGTCGCGGCCCGAGGACGCCAGATATTTATACAGACCCATGCGGCTTCTCCCCTGTGATTACATGTCCGCTACGGACCGGTTGGCTTCTTCCCTCGTCGTAATGCCGAGGCGGACCTTTTCGTCCGCATCCTGACGGAGGGTGCGCATGCCGTGCTTGACGGCGATGGCCTGCAGCACGCTGCTGTCCTCTTCGCGGATGACGGCGGCGCGCAGGTCATCGGTCACGGTCAGGAGTTCGAAGACGCCGGAGCGTCCCTTGAATCCGGTACCGCCGCAGCGCTTGCAGCGGTTCGACGCGTCGCCCTTCTGGCCCATCGGGACTCCGATATAGCCGGAGCCGCCGCAGACCGTGCAGATCTTGCGGACGAGTCGCTGGGACAGCACGCCGTAAAGCGCGGAGGAAACGAGGAAGGGCTCGACGCCCATATCCAGGAGTCGCGTCACGGCGCCGACTGCGTCGTTGGTATGCAGCGTGCTCAGCACCAGGTGACCGGTGAGGGCGGCGTTGATGGCGATGTCGGCAGTTTCGCGGTCACGGATTTCGCCGACGAGGATGATGTCGGGGTCCTGACGCACGATGGAGCGGAGGCCCGCGCCGAACGTCACGCCGATCTTTTCGTTCACCTGCATCTGGCAGAGGCCGGCCGTCTTGTATTCGACGGGGTCTTCGATGGTGATGATCTTTTTCTTGTTGTCGTTCAGCTGGTTGATCACGCTGTACAGGGTCGTCGTCTTGCCGCTGCCGGTGGGGCCCACGACCAGGATGATGCCGTACGGGATGCTGATGAGCTTCTCGAAGTCGCGGAGGTTGGCGTCCGACATGCCGAGGGTCTTCAGGTCGAAGGTCAGGGCGTCCTGGTTGAGGAGTCGGAGCACGATACTTTCGCCGGTGAGGATCGGGAGCGTACTGATACGCATGTCCAGCTCCTCGTGGCCGAGCTTCACGTTGGTACGTCCGTCCTGAGGGAGACGGCTTTCGGCGATGTTCAGGCCGCCGATCAGCTTGATGCGGGATGCGATGGCGGGGAATTGGTTGAGCGGGCAGCTCATGATCTCGCGGAGCACGCCGTCGATTCGGCAGCGCACGACCACGGCGTCTTCGCCGGGTTCCACGTGAATATCGGAGGCGCCGTCTTCCAGGGCACGCGTGAAAATGTCGTTGACCAGGCGGACGATCTTCGCCTCGCCGGCCATACTGCGCAGGGAGGCTTCGTCGTCGGATTCGTGGAACTGCTCCTCCTCGTCGATGTTCTGAAGGCGGGAGAGCATGCGCTCCAGGAACGTCCGGCGGACGAACTGGAAGCTGACGACAAAGTGCCAGCTCTTGTTGACCAGGAACGTGATGTGTTCGATAGAGTACGGGTCGGCGACGAGGAAGACCATGGTCTTGTTTTCTTCGGACCACTCGTACGGGACGCACAGATTGGCGTTCAGGAATTCCTGCGGCGCGTTCGGGTACGGATCGGGCATCCGGAGGTCGTTCTCGTCCGGGGCCGGGATGTCGTAGCACTCGGAATAGATCTCCGTCAGCTGCTGTTCGCTGATTGTCCCCGCTCTGACGAGGCCGTAATCCGCATCGCGCAGATCGCCCGCCGGGGCGTCCGCGGAGGGATATTCCTCCGCGAGCGCGGAAAGGCGCTCGCGGAGTTTGGCCCGCATATCGGGGAACGATTTGATTTCATTCGACATGGATAAGGACCTCAGAAGTCAAGAGTGAACATGCGGGAGCTGGGTTTCTTGTGGGTGCCGTCGGCGGAGCTGCCCAGGTTGTCTTCGAAGTCGTTGATGGCTTCGAGGGCATCGTTGTAACGGCGGATCATGTCTTCCACGCGGCTCTTCTCGTTGATGATGTGGCCGGTGATCATGATCAGGATCTCGGTGCGCGTCAAATCGCTGCTGGTGTGGCCGAGAAGACGGCGGAGGAACGGGATCTCGTTGATGAAAGGCAGGGATTCGAGCTTGTCGTTACCCTCTTCATAGATCAGGCCGCCGATGATCATGGTCTGGCCGTTGTGGATCGTCATGTAAGTCTTCACTTCACGTTCGGTGGTTTTCGGCGCCTGCGTGGAAGCGTTAAGCGTCATCATCTGCGCGGCGGAGAGTTTCTGATCGATCTTCAGGGTGATGAGGTCGGTGCTGGTGACCTGCGGGGTCACGGTCAGCGTGACGCCGGAATCTTTGAAGGAAGTGCTGGTGAGGAGGGAGCCGGAGCTGCTGGTGTCGGTTACGGTGCTGCCGATATACGGGGTCGATTCGCCGACGTTGATCATGGCTTCCGTGTTGCTGGAGACCAGGACCTGAGGGCTGGCGACGACTTTGAACTTGTCATCGCCGGCGTAAGCGCGGAGGTAGCCCAGCTTGTTGTTCGGGTCGCTCGGATCGGCGAGCATGAAGGAGTAGCCGGTCTGGCGCGCATCGATGCCCGCCTCCGCGGTATCCGGGTCGAGATCGCCCCATTTCGTGCCCATCGACATGATATTGCCGCCCCAGCTGCTGGCCGCCGCGAGTTCGAGTCCGTACTGGATATTGTCGCCGAGCGTGACTTCGGCGATGGTGACCTGCAGGAGGACCTGCGCGGGGACGACGTCGAGGCGGTCGAGGAGCGCCTTGATGGAGGCGTAGGTCCTCGGGGTGGTACGGATGACCAGGCGGTTCAGCGCGCCGTCGGAGAAGATCTTCACGGGCGTCTCGAAGACGTTGGACTTCTGGTCCGTCGTGGTCGAGCTGTATTCCGAATACTGGCTGTTGCGGTTATTGTTGTTGTTGGTACGCGTGTTGCTGGTGCCGTTCACGGTCTGCGTACGGTTGCCGCCGTCGTCGTCGATCGTGAGGGAGGTACCGGTCATGTTATAGAGCACGGAAAGAGCCTGCATGAGTTGCTCGGACTTGGTGTACATGACCTTGTGGACGAAGATGCGTTCCTGGTCGAGGGAGATCGTGCCGTCGAGGATTTCGATCCAGTTGCGGATCTCCTGCGCGGCCTCCTTGGTGGCGGCGCTGGCGATGATGAGCTGGAGACGGTCGATGGACGTGATCTTCACGGAGCCGGGCTGCTCGTTGTTTTCGTTGAGCTGCTTCACCACGAATCCGAGGGTCGGGAGGACTTCACGGAGTTCATCGGCGATCTTGCTCGGGAGGATGTTCTCGCAGGGGACGACCACGCGCGGCCACTTGGTGCGCGGATTCTCGTCGAGGATGTCGAGCAGATCGGAGAGCTTGCGGATGTTGTCGCGGTCATCGATGAGGAGGACGGCGTTCGGGCGCTGGACCTGGATGCAGGTCGCGGTGCTGCTGAGGAACGGCCGGATCTGGTTGATGACTTCCTGGGCGCTGGCGAACTTCAGCGGATAGAAGCAGATTTCGGATTTGTCGAGTTTCGCACGGGAGCTGAGTTTGCTCGGCGGGAGGATGCGGAGCAGACCGGAATTCTCGACGGCGATCTTGACGCCGGCGTTCTCAGTCAGGGAAACGAATGCAGCCCACAGATCGCGCTTGGTCATCGTGGAGTTCAGGTTCAGGGTCACGAAACTGCGGATGTCGGTGTCGATCACGAAGTTGAATCCGAGGGCATCTGCGAACGCCGGGATCACGTCCATGATCGGGGCGCTGTTGAACACGATGTTCACGGCGATTTCCTCGTCGCCGCCGCCGCCGCCTTCGATCTCCTCATCGATCAGGATCGCCTCGTAGAACGGGACTTCCTTCTTTTCGGCGGCCTCGTCGTCTTTGTCAAACTGAACCGGATTTTCAACAGATTCGATCTGTTCGGGCGTCGCCAGGTCGCGGGACACCTCGCGGTCGGTAACGATCATCTCTTCCTTGACTGACTGCGGGAGAAGTTTAATGTCGTCTCCCTCAAATTTGTCATGGTAAAGGAAACGGAACTTGTAGTTCGGATCGGTCTTGTTGTTTTCCCCGTCGCCGGGATCATCGCCCATGCCGATGGCCGCGAAGAAACGGCCGAGCCAGGTGGAATCGCCCTTTTCGGAGGCTTCGATCTCTTCTTCCGCGGCAGCTTCGACGCTCTCGACTTCGTCGGACGGAGCGTTCACGACCAGAACGTTTCTGACCTCGACTTCGCCGTTCTCGCCGGGCGTGACAATCGAAGTCTCTTCGACTGTGATCTTATCGGCGCTGGGATCCTCCAGGATCACGACCTTGCCGTTATCCTTGTCCGCCAGGATCTTGCCTTCGCTGATCTGTTCGATTGCGGGGGTCGCCGCGCCGTCCGCCTGAGCGGAGGAGGTTTGTTCCGCCTCGTCCGCAGCGCTCGTCATCTGGGGCAAAACGAGCAGGAAGGAAGCGAATGCCGCACCGGTGAGGGTTGTGCAAATCTGTCTCTTCATCTTTGAGGTTCCGTTTCTTATGTAATTTTTACCGGTCGGGCCGGCTTTTTTTGTTTGTTTTCGTGAATCAGGTAAGTTGGTTATTCGGGATCAGGGGGGGTGATCGGATTATCTGCCGCCGCGGCCGCCGCCGAAGCCGCCACCGCCGCCGCGGCCGCCACCGCCACCGGTACGGGCAGCACCACCGCCACCACCGGTACGGGCACCACCGCCGGCATTGCCGCCGCCAAAGGATGCAGTCGCACCGCCGCCGGCATTACCGCCGCCGAAGCCGCCACCGCCGCCCATGCCGCCACGGCCACCGCCGCCGCCGAAGCCGCCGCCACCGAAGCCGCCGCCCATGCCGCCGCCACCGAAGCCGCCGCCACCAGGACCGCCGCCCATGCCGCCGCCACCGAAATCCATGCCGCCACGACCGCCGCCGAAGCCGCCTGCGCCGCCGCCGAAATCCATGCCGCCGCCGAAGCCGCCTGCACCGCCGAAGCCGCCTGCACCGCCCATGCGGTTTGCAGCGCCGCCCATGGCGAAGCCGCCACGACCGGCATTTGCGGACGCATCCTGCATCGTCAACTCGATCGGTTGTTCCTGCCCGCGGGTGAGCGTGGCGGACGTCCGGGTCACGGCTGCGAGCGTGTAGCCGTTCGAGAGCGTTTCGCCGACGCGGATATATTGTTTATTGGAGTTGGAAGCGTTCGCCGTTGCCGTGGCGCCGTCGGCGGAAAGGCCGTCGCGCCCGGTGTTTCTCTGCTGATTCTGGTTCTGCAGAAGCTCGACCTGCTGGTTGGAACGTTCGAGGCGCTGGCGGATCAGTTCGGTCTGCTGGTCCGTGACGCCCTCGGTCTGCTGGAGAGTCTGGAGCAGGGTCGTCAGCTCGTTGCGGTTTTCAAGCGCCTGCTGCATCTGCTGTTCCTGCGCCGCCGCAAGCTCTTCCGCGTTGTTCGTATTGCCGTTCTGGTTGTTGTTGCGGCCCATCTGCTGGCGCATCTGCATCATCTGCTGGCTGCGCTGCAGGATGATCGCGCCCGCGATGTCGCCGATCGTGAAGGTGCCGACGAGCGTCATGTCGGCGCGGTTGACCGGCGTGGCAGCTCTGCGGCCCGCGGTCGTGGCCTGCGGAGCGCGTTCAGGGTCGAAGATGTTCAGCGCGACAGTGGTCGCAATCTGGTTTTCCGGCGTCATGGCCGCAAACTGACGCCGCGGAGTCACCTGCTGCTGGATGTTCTTGGGCTGAGGCGCGGAGGAACGGCGTTCCTTCGTGACGGAAGTCGCAACTTCAGCGTTGACGGAGGGTTCGCCCAGCCACTGACTTGCTCCCAGCGCAATAAGTCCTGCAAGGAGGATATTGGCGAAGATCAGAATCGCTCTCATTGTGCATTCTCCTTATTGGTAGTTTCCTTGGCCGCAGATCCCTGTTGCGCGGGGGTTGCTGCTGCGGAGGCAGCGGCCGGTTGATTCGTTGTTGTTGCAGTCGGAGTGGCCGCCGCAGGCGTGGCCGCAGACGCATTCGCGCCGGCCGCGGGCTTAGCCACAGCCGCCGTGGTCGTTGTCTTGGCGGCCGTCGTCGACACTTTGGCCGTGTTGCCGGCAGGCGAGTACTTGATGACGCGGACCTGTCCGGTCGTGCGGAACATCTGGCCCGTCGGCGTAGCGGCCGCTGTGGTCGCTGCGGCGCCGGGACGCGCGCCGGGCCCGGTCACGGCACGTGCGCGGTTGGGCTCGAGGCGGATTTCAACACGGCGCCAGGAAAGGCGCGGCGTGCATTTTTCGACCTCGGCGAAGAACCGGATGACCTTGCTGTATTCGTCGACGACGGTGAAATCGAGGTCGGCGTAGGCAAGCTCGTTGTTGATGGAGGAGGTACGGACGGAACCGAGCGTCTGGATGTTGGCCTCGGCGTTCTGCGCCGCCGTGCTGATGAGGTTGCGGAGCTCGGTTTCGGGCTGTCCGTCGCGGTCGGCGTTCCAGTAGCTCGCGAGGGAATCCTCGTAGCTGTCCTGGAGTTCCTCGAACGCCTGCAGGTTGGCCATTTCGGCGTTGAGCGTGTTCGTCTCCTTCTTGATCTCGTTACGGACGATGTCGATGTCGGCCTCGGAGGGGAACAAGGTGCCGCCTGCCGAGGTTTTGCTGAGGTAGACGATAAGGACCGTCCAGCAGAGGACCATCGCGATGACCGCGAGGGTGAGCTTGCCTGCCGGAGTGGAAAAGAATTGTTTCGGGGTCTGTTTCACTGCTGCACCTCGGTTTTAACAAGAGACACGGTAAAGGTAACGATGGTGTCGGATATCCTCTGGTTCAGCCTGCCGATCTTCCAGTAGGAGAAATGCATACGCTGCGAGAGGTCGATATTGCGGTTCTGCGTCTGGATGCTGAGGTCGCAGTTGCCGTCATTGAAGCGGAATTGGGTCACCAGCGTGTCTTCCGGCAGGGCGAGAGACAGATCGTAGAGTTTGCCGAGAAGGTTGGGATCGCCAGCGGAAATCGACGCATTCTTTTCCAGCTCCTTCTTGAGCTTTTCGGCCTTCTTGAGGTCGGCCTTGATCTTTTTGGTCTTTTCGCGGATGGCGTTGCGTTCCATGACCAGGTCGTGGTGCTGGCTGTACAGGTGGTACTGGCGGACGCTGGTGCGATAGCCCCAACCGAGCCCCAGGACGAGAAGAAGGAACACCATAATGATGATCTGGGAACGGCATCTGCTGGGACGAAGCTTGGGGGGCATGATGCGGACGGAGGGTTCGTTGGCCGCAAACCCCTTGGACATGATGAGACGCATGACAAGCAGGCAGGCGAGGTAGTCCGAAACGGAGAATTCCTTGCCGACGGGGAACTCGAAATCGTTTTCGAGGACCTTCGTCCACTGCTTGTTGCAGTCTTCCGCACGGCCGGAGTAAGGAACCCATTGGCCATACTGCCAGCAGAACCCGGATTCAATTTCGGGGAGGCAGACGGGCGGATCGTCGTGTCTGATGCCGAGGAGCGGATAGATGAACTCGTCGGCCTTGACCTTGGCCATCGTGAGGAAGGAGGCCATGTGGTTGATAGCCACGGCGTCGAACGCGTAAACGTTCAGGCGGTCGGTCTCACCTTCGGCCGCCGCGGGGAAACGGGCGAACTGCACGACGCAGTCCTGGGGGACCTGCAGCATGTGGAGCGGGAGCTCAAATTCGAGAGCGTTCTTCTGCGCGCGCACATTGAGCGGCGCACCGGGGCAGGTGAAGAAGGTCCCGGACTCCATGGATCCCGTGAGAATCATGCAGCCCGAGATCTGGCCGCCGTTGTCTTCCAGTGCCTTGCGCAGGGCGGCGGATTCGCCGCCCTGTTCGCAGGGAACAGTGTTCCAGCTTACGATGCGATACTTCTGACCGTGTTTGCGAAATTTGCAAACCCGCATCGCCGCAGGCGAGAATGATACGATCTGATACACAAGCCTGCTTGAGATACGCATCGTTGTCTGTCCTTACTGTTGTTGTTTATGATTAACTTGGTTGATGATCGGCGTTTGATACAAGTCGACGGATCCTTGGGATCACTTCGCCTCGTTGAGCTTAGCCTGAAGAGCGCGCATTCTCGTGCGGTACTCGTCGATGTCAGTCTGGCGGAACTTCTGGGCTTCCTTGTATTCCTGCGGGAACTTTTCCTGAATCTGACGGATCACGTTGGTGCCGCTGCGCGTCGCGTTCTGAGTGGAGCGGGCCGCAGGCTGCTGAACAGTGCCCACAGCGCCGCCCATGCCGCCGGGCATACCGCCCATGGCGCGGCCGCCGGCCGGATTCAGCGAAATATTGTTCTTCTGCGCGAGCTCGTTGAAGGAGCGCATCGCGGAAGCGGAATCGGTCTTGTCGGTTTCAAGAAGCTTATCGATGGCGTCTTTTTCCTTGGCGAGGAATTCGAGGGTCTTGGCCTTCTGCTGTTCGGCAGTTTCCGGAAGTTCGACTTCGGCCTTCTTCGCGAGCTCGGCGAGCTTGGCGTTCGCTTCGTCGATGGACTTCTGAATCTTGGCGTAGGCGTCTTTGTCCTTCGCTTCGATCTTCTTCAGAGCCTCGTCGCGCGGGGAATCGGCCTTGAGGCTGTCGATGGTGCGCTGGAGCTGGCCGGTACGACCGCCCATCCGGCCGCCCATCATGCCGCCGAAATCGCCGGCTCCGGGACCGCCGGGCATACCGCCCTGCATGCCGCCGAAACCGCCCATACCGCCGCCCATGGCGCCGAAATCGGGCATTCCACCGGCAGCACCGCCGCCGAAGCCGCCCATGGCGCCGAAATCGGGCATTTCACCGACAGCACCGCCGCCGAAGCCGCCCATGCCGCCAAAACCGCCCATGCCGCCAAAGCCGCCGAAACCGCCCTGGCCACCGCCAAAGCCGCCCATGCCGCCTGCACCGGGACCACCGGCTGCACCGGGACCGCCGGCTGCACCGGGACCGCCAGCTGCACCGCCGCCGAAACCGCCCATGCCGCCAAAACCGCCCTGCATACCAGCAGCGCCACCGGCAGCACCGCCGGCTCCGCCAGGCTGAACCTGTCCGGCGGCAGCACCGCCGCCTGCACCGCCGCGGCCTGCACCGCCGCGATTACCACGAGCGCCGCCACGACCTGCGCCGCCATTACCTTGCCCCTGAGCAAACGCAACACTGCCCGTAAGAGCCAACGCCAGGATAGCAACTGTCATTTTGTTCATAATGTCGTTCCTTTCAGATTGTATTGGTTTGGTATGTTTTGATGCGTGACATCATTACAGATTAACGAAAAGTTTTTGCGTTTTATTGTGCATACAAAGGAAAAAAAGCTGTTTTTTAGAGCTTTTATCCAAATTTTCATCGGATTTTCGTCAATCTCTTTCATGTTTTTTTCGGGAAGTCGGGGCAAGTGCCCGGGGCGGGACTCGAACCCGCATGGTTGCCCGACAGATTTTAAGTCTGTTGCGTCTGCCATTTCGCCACCCGGGCGCGATTTCCTATAAATTTAGCACCCCGTATGGAAAAATCAAGAGGTTTCACTAAAAAAAATCATTCCGGCTCTCGAATTATTCATGTTTATTTAGGTTTTAACACATTTTCTTTGATTTTTTGTGTTTTTGCGTCTGAAAAGATATGCTCTATTTCTGTTTTTGACGCTCCCGGCGACGTTTCTGTCCCGTGATTGATCATGTTCCGACATTCCAGAAACAAACATCACATTTTCAAAAAAAGGCCAAATCGCAAAAAAGCATGCGTGCCGGGTTGAAAAATAGGAACCGATGAGGTATGTTATTTAGGTACTTTCGCGCCCGCGCATATTCGACACGTTCAAACCACGCAAAACAAGGATCCGACGTTGCACAAGATTTTCGCCATCCTCCTGCTGATCGTCATGCCGGGCATATTTTATCCGGGGCTGGACGCCGCGCCGAAGAAACTGACGATCCTTCAGACCACCGACATCCACGGCTCCATCGGCGACGAAAAAAGTCCGGGACTGCTTCAGATCGCCGGGATCGCCGAACGCATCAAGCCCGATCTGTGGATCGACTGCGGCGACCTGACGCAGGGATCGTTTTCCGCGACGATGGATCACGGCGCATCCATGGCGGAAGGGCTGAACGCCGCCGGATGCGATGTCTGGGTGCCGGGCAATCACGATTTCGACTACGGCGTGGAAACACTCGCGAAACGGCTTGATGAATTCCGGGGGACATCGCTGGCTGCCAATATGAAATCGACCGCTGCGCCCATGAAGCACACGGCATG
Organism: uncultured bacterium; assembly: GCA_902762495.1. GTDB lineage: Bacteria > Verrucomicrobiota > Lentisphaeria > Victivallales > UBA1829 > UBA1732. The sequence goes on from CACWOL010000029.1 coordinate 27,683, forward strand.
GAAGATGTTCGAACGGCAGGGCGTGAAAATCGCGGTCGTCGGCATCGTGCCGCCGTACCTGGGGCTCTGGATCGCGCCGGAACACCTCACCGGGCTCGAACTGGAATCGCCGGACACCGCGCTCGAACGCATCATGCCGGAGGTCATGGCCGCGAAACCGGACGTGATCGTGCTCGCCATTCATCTGGGCGAGTTCATCGCGGGACGTCTCAACCCGGACGGCAAGCTCCGCAGCATGGCCGCACTTTCCGCGAAATTCCCTCAAATCGACCTGATTCTAGCGGGACATTCGCACCAGACGGAACCTGGCAAACGGCTGTATCCGGGCGCATGGTTCGTGCAGGCGCCGCCGCTGGGGGCCGGATGCGCACAGATCACGGTCGAAGTCGACCCCGCGGCGAAAGGCGACAAAGTACTGTCCGTAAGCTCGAAAATCATCGAAGGCAAGGATCAGTCGGAATCGAAGAAACTGCTTCCGATCCTTGATCCGCTTCGGAAACAGGCGGTCGAAACGGGACGCAAGCCCGTCGCAAAGGTCGAATTCGAGCTGGAACCGATGAAAAACGGATTGAAGCCGAACCGCCTGGCCGAGCTGATCTGCCTGGCCATGGAGGAAGCGACCGGAGCGGAGGCGGCATTCTCCGGGACGCTGTCGAATTACAAGGTGTCGCCGGGCACGCTGAACGAACGCGAGCTTTTCCTGCTGGCGCCGTACACGGACACGGTCGAAGTACGAAGCCTTACGCCCGCTCAGATCCGGACGATCCTGCGCGAGCTCGAAACGAAGCAGAAAACGGCCGACTGCATGATGTGTACGGGATTCACCGCGCCGGACGGCATCGACGGCGCGCTCGTGCTGGGTGAAACAGGGAAAACGATCCCGGAAACAACCCGTATCAAGGTCGCATTCAACACCTACGACGCGCACGGCGCGGGCGGACGTTATCCGATGCTCAAGGAAATCGTGGAGTCGGTGCTCTCGGGCAGCACAGCGCTGCTGGTGGACGGCGAGGACAAGGCGCTGCTGATGGAAACCCGCGCTTATGAGAAGCGCGGCGTGGGCACAACGCAGTCCGAATCCGTGGTGCAGGGGCCTCAGGAGGCGTTCATCGAGAACATGCGCACCAACGTGACGCTGGTGCGGCGCATCCTGCGCAGCGAACAGCTGATGACGGAGATCACCCAGGTGGGTTCGAAAATGCCCACGCAGGTGGCGCTCCTGTATTTGAAGGGCGTGGCGCGGGAGGAGACGGTGAACCTGGTGCGCCGGCGGCTGGCCGCGCTGGACGCGCCGCCCAGAACCCGGGAGATCCAGG
>CACWOL010000030.1 GCA_902762495.1 uncultured bacterium
AGAGGCCGATGCTGGAGAGCTCGACCTTGATGTCGCTGGTCTCGGGGGAGGGCTGCTCGAACGCCTTCTCGTTGAGCACGAGGAATTTCAGGCGGTTGCGGGAATCGCTGTTGTCGACGAGCTTGACCTTGGACTTGAAGGTGTCGTAGCCTTCCGGGAGCTTGTAGACGATGAGGGAGAGCGCGTGCGTGCCGATGCCGTCGATCGCCTGTCCGTCGCTGGTGAGGCCGTTGCGGACCGCGCCCCAGCCTGCCTGGGCGGAGGCCCACTTCATGTCGACGAGCTTCTTGATGCCCGCCGGACCGGAGATTTCGGGCTGGATCCAGGCGGAGTGGCTGTAGCTGGAGCCGTAGCCGTTGTCGACGACGGCGAGCGCGAGGATCTTCGAACCAGCGATGTTCACGTTGAGCTCGGCTTCCGGGACACCCTGCAATCCGACGCCGGGGCTTTCTGCGAGGGCTTTGCGGCGGTCGTACTTGTTGTACTCGGAGGTGCCGGTGTTGAAGAATGCGAGGTACTTGTCCTTGCTGCCGGGGACGTCGGCGGTCCACACGATCAGGTCGCCGTCCTGCATGAGCTGGCGGTTGTTCTCGCTGTTCTGGTTGATTTCGATGACCTCCTTGTTCGTGAGGAGCTTCATGGTCCAGTCGTCGAGCTTGGTCATGTCCGCGCCGAGGATGAGCGGCGAACGGGCGATCGACCAGAGCGTGAAGCAGAGCCGCATTTCATCGTGCGGAGGATGAGCGGGGAACGCGCGATCGACCAGAGCGTGAAGCAGAGGCGCTGTTCATCGTGCGTGAAATTGGTCGGACGCGTGAACTCGATGATGCCGAACGGGAGCATGTCGGCGTCCGGCCAGGAGCCTTTGATGCGGTAGGGTTCCCAGCGGTGCAGGCGGCCGAACATGCCGCGGAGGGGTTCCCAGCGGTCCCAGAAATCGTCGGAGACACGCCACATGTTCGCGTGTTTGTCGGCGTGCGCGCCGTTCTGGATCGGGGTGTCGCCGGGGGAGAGGCTGAGGATGATCGGGCGGCCGCATTTGTCGATGGCCTTGCGGATGGCCTCGATTTCGGCGGTGGCGTACGGACGGGAGAGGTCGTCGATCTTGATGAAGTCGAGGCCCCACTCGGCGAACTGCTCGAACACGGAGTCATAGTATTCCTGTGCGCCGGGCTTACTCATGTCCACGCCGTACATGTCCTGGTTCCACGGACAGGTGCTCCGCATGTTCACGATGTCCTGCGCACGGTAGTTCGTGCCCTTGACCTTCGTGTTCTCGCGGACGGCCTGACGCGGGATGCCGCGCATCAGGTGCACGCCGATCTTCAGGCCGCGTTCGTGCATGTAGTCGGCGAGCGGCTTCCAGGTGCACGCCGATCTTCAGGCCGCGTTCGTGCATGTAGTCGGCGAGCGGCTTCAGTCCCTTGCCGTCCTTCGAGGACGGGAAACGCTCCGGGGCCGGGATGAAGCGACCGTATTCGTCCATCGCGAACTCGTGGCGGATATCGCTCTGGAATCCCTTCTGGTTGTCGTTGTACCACTGGTGGTCGATCACAAAGACGTCCCAGCCGAAGGGCTTCAGCTGTTTGATCATGGCTTCCGCCTGTTCCTTCGCCTGCGCCTCGGTGAGGCTGAGGCCGAAGCAGTCGAAGCTGTTCCAGCCCATCGGCGGGGTCGGGGCCCAGTCGTGGAAATCGGCCGCGGAGAGCGTGGCGGCTGCGGCGAGCGCGACGCCCGCAGCGGAGAAATAACGCATCGAGAGTTTCATGGATGTACCTCCTGAATGTATGTTTTGATTCTGAAAATGCGTTAACGAAACATATTTTTGTCAAAATATATCATGTAAGCGCATTTCCGCCATATTTGTTTTAGACAAACATATACACTATTTGTTCAAACACAAAGACAGTGATGCTTGAATAACGTTAAAAAACAGCAGGTCAGCCTGCCTTAGCGTTCTTTGAGAATTCGCAGCCGCAGTAGCTCTGCCGGTAGAGACCGAGCTTACGGCAGAGTTCGAGCGAACGCAGATTGCCGCCGCCTTTTTTGAAGTCCCACGGCTCGAACAGGTCGCTCCACTGCGCGCCGATCTCGTGGATCACGCGGGAGTTCTTCTGCGGACCGAGCGTGAGCGTGGTCGTGAAATGCGCGCCGAGGCGATCCGCAAAAACGGATGTGCGCGTGAGCTGCCACTGGAAACACCGCCTGCACCGTTCGCCGCGTTCCGGGCAGTGTGCGAAATCCGGCACGACGGACACGAATTCGAGCCAGGCGGCATGGTCCCACGGATCGGTCTCCACGTGCAGGCCGTAGTAGTCGGCGAGCGTTTTCAACGCGTCCAGACGGCGCAGGTATTCCGCCTCGGTGTCGAGGTTGGAGTTCGAGAAGAGCAGCGTGATGCGGCGGCCGTCATTGAGCACGGGCGCGATGCTTCCCGCCGCGCACGGGCCGCAGCAGCAGTGCATCAGGAGCGGGATCGCCGGATCGGTGTGTTTGTCGTGAGGGCAGGGGGTCATAAGGTCAAAGCCGTTTTTTTGTTTGGAAAATATACTCCGGCGCGGAACAAAAATCAAGCAAAGCGGTCAAATTTAAATAGAAACGTGAAAAAGCATGTTTGCAAAACTATGTTTTAGGAGCTATATTAACATGCTGTCATTTCATTCCGAATCTTTTTTGGAGTAGAAAAATAGGAGCAGAGACCATGCAGAATCAAACGTACGAAAGCAACTTCCTCTTCCCCCGCAGAATGCTGTTTTTCCACGCGAACCGTTCGGCTCTTTTGATTCGCGGACTTGTCTTTTTCATCCTCGGTCTGATCGGCTTGTTCCGTCCGATCGGCAGTTTGGCCGCGGTCACGATCATCCTCGGCGTCATTCTGCTGCTCGACGCCATGGGCGCGCTGTTTCTGACGTTCGCATGCCGCCGTTACCTCGGCGTTTTCTGGTCGCTTCTGCTGTGCGCCGCCGGCATCGCGATGATTGTTAATCCTGTGGAGGCGGATGTGCTGATCGCGGTGGTGCTCGGTGTGTGGCTGATCGCCACGGGCGTGAGCGAACTTGTTTCCGCGTCCGTTTCCCCGAGCCGTTTCTTTCTCTCCGGTTCCGGCATCCTGTCGATCCTGATCGGGATTCTGCTGGTAATCGCGCCGTTCGCCGGACTGGCGGCTTTCTCCACGATCGTGGCGGTCCTGCTCCTGATCTCGGGAATCGAGATGCTCGTGCTGGTGTTCGGACTGCGCGTGCCGGGCCTGGGCAACGGAAAAACGGACAAGGGCTGAATCACATAATAAAACGGAGCTGACACCATGAAAAAAGACCGGACTTGGGAAATCCTTTATTCGATACCGCAAAAATTGTTTTCGTTCAACGCCACGCGTCCCGTGCTGCTGCTTCGCGGCCTGGTTTTGTTTGTGATCGGCATCCTCGGCGTGATGAATCCCGTTCTCGTTCTGACCACGGTCACGATGATCCTGGGCGGCGTCGTTCTTCTGTTCGCGATCGCGGCGTTTCTGATGACGTGGAACAAGGGACGTATTTCGGCGGCGCTTCTTTTGCTGTTCATCCTGCTCGGTATCGCCGGACTGGGCATGCTGATTTATCCGCTGTATTTCGACATGTTCTTCATGATCGTCTGCGGCGTATGGCTGATCTTTGCCGGCGTGTGGAGCATCCTTTCCGCGCAGAAACGTTTCGGCCAGCTGCTCCTGCCGATGCCCGGACTTGTCGCCGCGCTGATTGGCGTCCTGCTGGTCGTCGCGCCGTTCATCGGCGTCGCCGCCATCTCCTGGACCGCGGCGCTGCTGATGCTGCTTTTCGGCGCGCAGATGCTTTTCCTTGCGCTCGGCCTTGACGCCGGGAAATGGGTGATCCCGGACGGAAAATCCAACAGCAAGCGCTGAATCCATTTCTGTTCTTTATCGGCCGTATGGTACAACCCATGCGGCTTTTTTCTTGTCTATTCCCTTGTTTGTCCAGTTCCTGTATCTCGTTGATTTCTTCCTGCGCTTCTCCTGTATCGTTCTTCTGGATTAATACAGGATAAAAGTATACGATGGAAGATACAATAAAAAAGTGGTTTTTTTTTTGATTTGACACTTGTTTTTCTAGAATGAAGGGATATATTATACAAAATAAAAACATCAAAATAATCTTTGCAATCACAATCATACAACTCCCTTATTTGAAAGGACAAAATTATGCCTGATTTCAAATCGACCTTCCAGGACGAAGTGCGCCGTCTGGCCCGCAAGGAACTCAAAGCTTTCGAGGCAAAAATCAACGAACAGAAGAAGACGATCAGCGCTTTGACGAAACGCGTCAACGAGTTGGAAAAGAAGCAGGCCGCCGCTGTCAAGTCCGCCGCTGTCAAGCCTGCCGCTGAAGCTGTGCAGGCCGCCGCTCCCGCCGCCGATGGACGCAAGGCGCGTTTCTCCCCGAAATCCCTGGTGAAATTCCGCAAAAAGTGTTCCCTTTCCCAGAAGGCTCTTGCCATCCTGCTCGGCGTGACTCCGTTTACGGTCAGCCATTGGGAAATCGGAAAGAACCGTCCGCGCACGAATCAGATCGAAGCGTTCAGCGCGCTCGCGAAGCTCGGAAAACGTAAAGTTCTGGCGCTCGTCGCCGAAAAGGCTCCCGAAGAACTTCCCGCTCCGAAGAAGGCCGTGAAGAAAGCTCCGAAAGCCTTGAAGAAGGCTAAGGCTCCGAAGAAAGCCGCGGAAAAGAAAGCCTCCGCCCCGGCGAAGCGCGGCCGCAAGGCCAAAGCCGATAAAGCCGCAAAGGCCGCCGCTCCCGCGGAGAAGAAAGCCTGACCGTTTTCCGAAATGGAATGTTTTCTCGGACGGACTCGTTTCGGGTCCGTCTTTTTTTTGCCGAAATATACGGACTGTGCTTGAAAAAGCTCGAAATCGGTAGTATAGTATTTGGATATAGTTATTATCCTGACTTGTTCCCAAACAAACTTTTAACGATATTTGGAGACCTACGAACAATGGCAAATCCTGTCAATGTCGCGATCGCCGGCGCCACGGGCGCGGTCGGCGTCGAAATGCTCCTCACGCTTGAGAAGCGCAACTTCCCCGTCAAGAACCTGAAACTCCTCGCATCCGCGCGTTCCGTCGGCAAGACGTTCAAATTCCACGGCGAGACCGTCGCGGTCGAAGAGATGACCGAAGATTCGTTCAAGGGCGTCGACATCGCGCTGTTCAGCGCTGGCGCATCCATCTCCAAACAGTTCCGCGCCGCCGTCACCGCCGCGGGCGCTGTCATGATCGACAACTCCAGCGCGTTCCGCATGGAGGACGACGTGCCTCTGGTCGTGCCTGAGGTCAATGCCGCCGACGTTTTCCTGCACAAAGGCGTGATCGCGAACCCGAACTGCACAACCGCCATCATGTGCGCTCCTGTCTGGCCGCTCCATCAGGCGAAGGGCCTCCGCCGCATGGTCGTCTCCACGTACCAGGCCGCGTCCGGCGGCGGCCAGAAGGCCATGAACGAGCTCATGGAACAGACCCGCGCGATCCTCGAAGGCAAGCCCGCCGAGGTCAAGGTCATGGCGCAGCAGATCGCGTTCAACCTCTTCCCGCACATCGACGTCTTCCAGCCGAACGGCTACACCAAGGAAGAGATGAAGATGGTGAACGAGACGCGCAAGATCATGCACCTCCCGAACGTGAAGATCTCCTGCACCAGCGTCCGCGTCCCCGTGATGCGCGCCCACTCCGAATCCATCAACCTCGAATTTGAGAACGAGATCACGCCCGAGGAAGCCCGCGAAATCCTCGCCAAGGCCCCCGGCGTCCAGCTCCGCGACGATCCCGAAAACAAGATCTATCCGATGCCCATGGAAGCCACCGGCATGTACGACGTGCTCGTCGGCCGCATCCGTCAGGACATCTCCCGCGACGACAAGCGCGGCCTCGACATCTTCATCAGCGGCGACCAGCTGCTGAAGGGCGCTGCCCTAAACGCCGTTCAGATCGCCGAAGTGCTCGTCAACGGAAAGTAATCCGAGGAATCACCGTTTCCTTCGGATAATCCATTTTAAGCCGTTTCCTCCTCGTTCGAGGCGGAGACGGCTTCTCTTTTTTTTGAGGCGGCGGAGGCTTTTTTAACGTTTTCCTTAACTTAAAAGCTGTTTTTTCGGAACAACGCTTTCATTTCCCGATTTGGCGGATTGATTTTTCTTTTAAAACGTGTATATTAAGAGAAGACTCTGTCCGAAGCTCAACTGCCGTTCAATTGTGCTTGGACGACGAACTTTTTTTCATGGGTTTTTACAATGACTGAACAGGAAATCCCGCAGGAACAACTTGACGCTCCGGTCGCTCCGGCGAACTGGATGGATATTGTCCGCCAGCACATCACGGGGCCGGTCTTCTCGCTTGCGTTCCATATCTTCCTGCTCGTGCTGCTCGGCACGCTCGTGTTCATCGCTCCGACCGCCGTCAAGGAAGACATCGATCCGGTCCAGATCACGGAAATGGAACCCGTCCTGCCTCCGCCCGAAGAGGAACCCATGCCGTCCGACATGACCGTGATGGACACCTCGAATCCCTCGCTCGACCGGTACGACTCCAACGAACAGCAGCAGATGGAGGAGGTGGGCGTGACGGACGTTCAGGTCATGACCGACATCGATATCCCGACTCCGCTGACCATTCCCGACAGCAATTCCGCGCTGAAGCTTCAGGGCGTGCTGCCGTTCGGGCGTCCGGGCGGTGGCGGCGAGATGGGCGACGGCGGGGAGGGCGACGGCCGCGGCAACCTGAAAGGCATGCTGCAAGGCGTGTTTTACGATATCAAACAGACCAAGGACCGCCGTGCGACGGACGTCATGGGCGATCCGAATGCCGACCATGACCGTACGCGCGACCGCATCCTGCCGATCATCAGGAAGTTCGTGAACGGTTCATGGCGACGCGAGTACGACAACCAGGGCCGGGTGCATTACCCCGATTTGGATCAGTATTACTGCTCGCCGACCCGCTTATGGAACTCCTGTTTCTACACGGAGCAGATCCCCGCGACGGACGCCCCGGCGGCGTTCCAGTGCGCGAATCAGGTGCGGACGGCCGGCGGCTGGGTGTGCATCTACTCCGGCAATGTGGTCGCGCCGTTCACCGGGAAATTCCGGTTCGTCGGGTTCTGCGACGACGTGCTGCTGATCCGGTTCAACAAACAGATCGTGTTTGACTACGGCTGGTATTCCTACACGCTCGGCGTCCGCGTGGACGACCTGGGGGACTATCATCACATCCTCGGCGGTTCCCCGGACAACGAACGCAGCCGCCGCCTGATCGCGGACAGTGTGCTGTATTCCAAACATAAGCTTGACGTCTACCGTCCAAGCTTCGACAACGGGCACGGTCTTGCGAAAGGTCCTGTTCTGGAGGTGCAGGAGGGGCAGGTCTATCCGATCGAGATTCTGATCTCGGAGATCCCCGGCGGCGAGTTCAATATGGTGCTGTTCGTGGAACAGCTGGATGCGAACGGGCAGCCGCTTGACCCGAATCCGGACCGTTTCACGCTCTTCCGTACGACGCTTGACCTGCCGGAACAGCCCAGACGCGAGCATCCGCCGTTCAATCCGTTCGGCCCGATTTGGCGCGTGGTGCGCTCGATGACCGCGTCCTCCGGTGGCGGTTCGGGCGGCAGCGGCACTCTCCTCGGCAACCGTACGACGCCCCGCACGGCGCGCGTCAGCGAGGACGACGACGATCTGTCGCTCTGATTCCTCATCCCTGTTTTTCTCTCTGTTCAATGTCTGTTCAAACGGCATGTGGACTTTTTTTGTCAAAAAACGGGTAAAAAAGCGGAAAAAAGCTTGAAAACTTTGGGAATATGCGATAAATTAAGGGAGGTTTTTTATATGTTCCGGCGAACAGGAAATCCGGAAGCTTCTTTGAGGTAAAATCCATGCAGATCGAACAACCGCAGATTCAGAATGACGAACTTGAGGCGGAGGCCGTACAGGCTGCGCCCGCGAACTGGAAGGACATCGTCCGCCAGCACATCACCGGGCCGGTCTTTTCGCTCGCTTTTCACATCTTTCTGCTCGTGCTGCTCGGCACGCTCGTGATCATCGCTCCGAACGCGATCAAGGACGACATCGATCCCGTTCAGATCACGGAGATGGAACCCGTCCTGCCTCCGCCCGAGGAGGAGCCTATGCCGTCCGACATGACCGTGATGGATACGTCCAGCCCGTCGCTCGACCGGTACGACTCCAACGAACAGCAGCAGATGGAGGAGGTGGGCGTGACGGACGTTCAGGTCATGACCGACATCGATATTCCGACTCCGCTTACGATCCCGGACAGCAATTCCGCGCTGAAGCTTCAGGGCGTCCTTCCGTTCGGGCGTCCGGGCGGAGGCGGCAGCATGGGCGACGGCGGGGAGGGCGACGGACGCGGCAATCTGAAAGGCATGCTGCAAGGCGTATTCTATGACCTGAAACAGACGCGGAACCGTCAGGCCAGCGACGATTTCAGAAACGACCCCGGAACGGGTGAATACAGGCATGAACGCGTGGCTCCAACCCTCAGGATCATGCAGTCTTTCGTGAACGGCTCCTGGCAGAGACAGTACGACAACGAGGGCCGGGTTCACTACCCCGCACTTGACAAATATTATTGCTCGCCGACCCGCCTGTGGTCCTCGTGCTTCTTCTCGGAGAACATCGCCGCCTCCGAGGCCCCGAAGGCCTACCAGTGCGAGAAGGACGTGAAGCCCGCCGCCTGGGTGTGCATCTACTCCGGCAACGTGGTCGCGCCGTTCACCGGCAAATTCCGGTTCGTCGGAGCCGCGGACGACGTGATGTTCGTCCGGTTCAACAAGGAGATCGTGCTGGATTACGGCTGCGCGACTTTTTCTGCAGGCGAATTCTGGGCGATGTCCCGCGACGACAACAACATCCGGCAGCTCAAGAGCGGCAGTTCCAACGATATCCGCAGAAAAAGCTCACTCTACTCCAAACAGAACTTGGAAGTCTATCCCGCCCGGAGCGGCGGCGCGGCGTTCGACCTCGCAAAAGGCCTGCCGATCTCCATCAAGGAAGGCGAGGTCTACCCGATCGAAGTGCTGATCTCGGAGATCCCCGGCGGGCACTACGCGCAGGCGCTCTATATCGAACAGCTCGACGAGAACAACCAGCCGCTGATGAACGATTCCTCCGGCCGCATGACGCTTTTCCGCACGACGCTCGATTTGCCGGAACAGCCCACAAGGGATTTCCCGGAATTCAATCCCTACGGTCCGATCTGGCGCGTGGTGCGTTCGACGACTGCTTCCTCCAGCGGCGGTTCGGGCGGCGGCGGCACTCTCCTCGGCAACCGCACGACGCCGCGCACGGCACGCGTGAACGAGGACGACGACGATCTGTCGCTGTAAGCACTTTTTCCCGGCAAAAAAAAGAACCGCTTTTTCGGAATCTCTCCCGGAAAAGCGGATCATTGTTTTGAGGAAATGTCTTTCAGATGCAGTAATCCGCGTTGCCGTTGAGCGCCTTCTGTTTCTCGTAGGACGCGAGGATGTCGGCGAGCGTGGTGCCGCGCATCAGGCCGCGGATATCATTGTTGAGCTTGCACCAGACTTCGCGCGGGGTGCAGTTTTCGCTGTGGGTGCATTTTTTCGGCATGGATACGCAGTCGACGATGGACAGCGGACCTTCCATGACCTCGATCACGTCCAGAAGCGTGATCTCCTCCGGCTTCATGGCGATGTGGAATCCGCCGTTGACGCCGCGCACGGACCGGATCATGCCTGTCTTGCGGAGAGCGATCACGAGACGGCTGATGTACTTTTCGGAAATCTGCTGCGATTTCGCGATGTCGCGGATCAGGCGCGGCTTTTCCGACTGGTGGAGTGCGAGATCCATCAGGATGCGAAGCCCGTAGCGTCCTTTGGTTGAGATTTTCATAAAATGTAAAACTCCGAATTGATTTCCGAGTAAGTCGTGTTTTCTGTCTTATAATATGCCATTCAAACCTGGAAAATCAAGCGAAAAAATGTAAAAAAACAGAATAAACGCTTTTTATCTTGATTTTTTACGCGCATCATGGCGTTTTTCGCCGTGCAAACGGGCGGCTTTCCTTGCGGCGCGGTTGGATTTGTGCGCCGGAGCGACAGGTTTTTCTGTTCTGCCCGTCTTCCCGGAAAATGCTTTCTTTTTTCCATGAGGCAAGGCGGAAGACTGTTTTTTTCTTGTCTTTTCCAGCAGGACCATCGTTTCGACGTTGGGCGAACCGGGGAACATGTCGAAGACGCGGACGGCCGTCGGGGAATAGCCGTTGTGTTTCCACGCCTTGAGCGTGCGTGGCACCTCGTCGGCGGAACAGGAGATGTTCAGGACGCGTGCCGGGGACCGCTTTGCGATGGCGGCGATCACGTTCGGACGGACGCCGCTCCTGGGCGGGTCGAGGATGAAGAGCTCGCCCTCGGGCTGTTCCTCGTCGGCACCGTAGAGGTCGGCGGGGCAGGGCGGGAGCTTGTTCTCGATGGCGGACGGCGTGACCGCGGCGGCGATGAACTCGATGTCGGCGTCGGGGCGGTTGTGCAGGGCGTTGCCGGACGCTGCGTGGATCGCCGGTCCGTTGAAGTCCATGCCAATGACGCGTTCCGGCATGTCGCCGAGCGCGACGGCGAAGAGTCCGTAGCCGGAGAAAAGGTCGATCAGTGTGGAGTCCGGGCCGGGTTTCAGGAGCTTCTTCGCCTCGCGCAGGAACGCGTCCAGAATGGATTCGTTGACCTGCGAGAACGCGGACGGCGGGTACAGGAACTTGCATCCGGCGGCGGTGAGGTCGAGATACTCGGAGCCGAAGAGTTTCTTGAACGGATGCGCCCCGGCGGAACGCGATTCGAGGTAGAATTCGGAGCGGGTCTCGTCCAGGAACGTGAACATCGCGGCGACCTGCGGAAGTTTGGCGCGGACGTGATCGGCCAGCAGCTTCGTCTTGTGCATGACCGCGGCGTCCAGGTGGAAGAAATTCAGGATCAGCGTCAGACGTTCCGACCCGCCGCGAATGACGATGAAGTTCAGGCTGCGTCCGACGGCCCGGTACGCGGGCGACACGAGCATCTTCCGCAGCCAGCTGTAGACGTCGTTGTGCGAATCCGGTTCCAGTGCGGAGCGGAGCGTCTCTTCGCGGTCCGCACCGTATCCCATGCAGAATCTGAGCTGGCCGTCGCGCGTTACGTAGACGCGGCGTTTGGAGGTGGCGCGGTAGCCGCGCGGGACAGGGGAGGGGATGATCGCCTGGACGAGCTGGGCGGGGAGTCCGTGGACCTGCCAGAACGAGCGGACGGCATCGGTCTTGACGCGGCATTCGTCGGCGTAGTCGAGCGGGACCAGGAGCTCGTGGGGATGTTCTGCATCGAGCTTGTCTTCGAGCTGCGCGTTGGAGACGGCGAGCGCGACGGCATGCTGGAACAGAAACTCCGATGCGCTATCTGACTGTTCTTTCGTGTTTTCCGCTTTGCGGGCGGGAGCCGAAGCTTTCTTGTCCGGAGCGGAGAAGGATTCTGTTTGTCTGAAAGCGCCGGTTTTGCGTCCGGATTGAGGCTTGCGGGCGGAACGGCGCGGTTTGGAAAATGCCATGGGATCAGGTTTCCTCAAGTTTGGCGTTCACGGAGAGCGCATGGAGTTTGTCGAGGAGGTTTTCGTAGCCGCGGAAGATCATGTCGGCGTTATGGATCACGGAGCGGCCGGACGCGATGGTGGCCGCCACGATCATTGCCATGCCGGCGCGGATGTCCGGGCTGGACATTTCGCCGCCGTGAAGCGGGGATGGGCCGGAGATCACCACGCGGTGCGGGTCGCAGACGATGGCGTTCGCGCCCATGGAGATCAGACGGTCGACGAAGTAGATGCGGCTCTCGAACATCTTCTCGAAGAAGAGGCAGGTGCCGCGCGCCTGTGTGGCGGCGACGATCATGCAGCTCATCATGTCGCTGGGGAACTGCGGCCAGGGGCCGTCGGAGATGGTCGGGATGGCGCTGCCGAAGTCGTTCTGCACGCGGAGGTTCTGATCCGGCTTCAGGATGATGTGGTCGCGGTAGAACCGGAATTTGATGTTGAATTTTTCGTAGACGCGTTTCGCCATCCAGTAATGCGAGGGCGGGAGCTTGCCGGTGATCTCGAGGCCGCCGCCGGTGGCCGCCGCCATCGCGAGGAAGCTGGCGGCTTCGATGTGGTCGGAATCGAGGGTGAATTCCGCGCCGTGCAGCTCGGAGACGCCCTCAATGAAGAGCGTATTGGAGTCGAGGCCGGTGATCTTCGCGCCCATGAGGTTCAGGAACTCGGCGAGCTGCTGCACGTGGGGCTCCGCGGCGGCGTTGCGGATGACCGTCTTGCCCTTCGCGAGGACGGCGGCGATCAGGATGTGCTCGGTGGCGGTCACGCTGGCCTCGTCGAGGAAGATGTCAGCGCCGGAGAGCCCGTCTTTTTTGAGCTGGAAATGCACGACGGCGGTGTCCTGGTCGAACGTCTTGCCGATGCCGAGCTTCTCCAGGCCGTAGAAATGCGAATCCAGGCGGCGGCGTCCGATGAAGTCGCCCCCGGGCAGGCCGATGAAGGATTCCCCGCAGCGTGCCGCCACGGCGCCGCCGAAGATGAAGGAGGCGCGGAGCGCGGCGCATTTTTTCGGGGGCAGGGAGGCGGAGTCGATGTCGCGGGCGCAGATGACGACCGTGGAGCCCTCGCGCGTGACGGACGCGCCAAGGTCGCGTGCGAGGTCGAGCATGACCTCGACGTCGAGGATCACGGGCATGTTGTGGATGACGACTTCATCGCGCGTGAGGATGGCCGCGGCGATGATGGGGAGCGCGGCGTTCTTATTGCCGCCGGGCGTGATGACGCCGGAGACGCGCGCCGGACCTTCGATGACGATGCTTTTCATGATCTGGTGATTTCCTGTGGCTCAAAAAAAACTGTGGCTGGTGAAAAAAAAGTAACGTGATAACGGAAAATGACGTGTCAGATTCCCGCGAGCGAGAGTTCGCGCTGGTTCTGCCCTTGCAGCGGACGCAGGAGCAGATGGAGCGTGTGCGGCGGCAGGATGTCCATGATGCGCTCCGGCCATTCAACGAGCGTATAGGCGCGCGGATCGTAGAGGTATTCGTCCACACCGAACGCCAGTGCGTTGGTCGAGTTGTCGATGCGGTAGAGGTCGAGATGGTACAGCACGCCGCCGGGGAAGGGGTATTCCTGCACGAGCGTGAACGTGGGACTGCTCACGGGTTCGACGATCCCGAGGGCGCGCGCAAACCCGCGCGCGAAGACTGTCTTGCCCGCGCCGAGCGTGCCGTGCAGGGCGATGACCGTGCCGGGCGGAAGCTGCCGCGCGATCGCGGCCGCGGCGGCCTCGGTGCCCTCGGGGGAGTCCGAACGGACGGGGAGGCGCTGCGCCAGGAGCTCGGCGAATCCGTGCATGTCGAAGTTCATCGGGCGTCCTCGTCGTCGGATTCGGATTCCTTCAGGAGCGAGAAGACGCACTCGCCGTCGACGAACGTGGCGACGGTGCGGCCCTTCGCGGCATAGCCGTTGAACGGCGTGTTGCGGGACTTCGAGTAGAAGTCGTTCGCGTCGATGAGGTAATCGCAGTCCGGGTCGATGACCGTGACATCGGCGGGCGCGCCGATGGAGAGCGTCCCGGCGTTGATGCCGAGGATGGTGGCGGGACCGACCGTGAACTTGGAAATGATCTGCGAGAGGGAAAGATAGTTCTTGTGGTAGAGCTCGGTGAGCGTCACGGGAACCGCGGTCTCCAGCCCGATGATGCCGAACGGCGCGTGGTCGAATTCGACGAGCTTGGCGGTCTGCGTGTGTGGAGCGTGGTCGGTGGCGATGGCCGCGATCGTGCCGTCCTGAAGTCCTTCGATGAGCGCCATGCGGTCCTCTTCGGCGCGCAGCGGCGGATTCATCTTGTAGTTCGTGTCGAACTTCTTGACCTCGACGTCGGTCAGGGCGATGTGGTGCGGCGTGGCTTCGGCGGAGATGCGCACGCCGTCGGCCTGCGCTTCGCGGATCATGCGGACGGAGTTGCGCGAGCTGACGTGCTGGATGTGGATCTTCCAGTTCGCGAGGCGGGAAAGGACGATGTCGCGCGCCACGATGACCTCCTCCGCGGCGGACGGCATTGCCTTCATGCCGAGCAGGACGGACCAGTAGCCTTCGTGCATCACACCGTCCCCGGCGAGGAACTTGTCTTCGCAGTGTTCGAGGATGGGGAGCCCGAAGTTTCCGGCGTATTCGACGACATGCCGCATCAGCTCGTTGTCCTGAATGCAGGTGCCGTCGTCCGTGAGCGCGACGACTCCGGCGGCCTTGAGGCTGCCGACGGGCGACATTTCCTCGCCCTTGCGTCCGACGCTGAGCGCGCCGGAGGGAAGGACCTTTACGACGCCTTCGCGGGCTGCGAATTCCTTGATGTACTGGATGGTGGCGGCGTTGTCGGCGCACGGCGAGGTGTTCGGCATGGCGACGATCGAGGTGAACCCGCCCGCTGCCGCGGCCATGGTGCCGGTGCGGATGGTCTCCGCGTCGGTGTTGCCGGGCTGGCGCAGATGCACGTGCATGTCGATGAGGCCGGGCGCGACCACGAGGCCGTGCAGGTTGACGGTCTCGGTCTCGTCGAGCGAGGGATCGAAGGAGCCGGGTTCGACGATGCGTCCGTCCCTGATCCAGAGGTCGCCGGTACGGTCGATGTGGTTGGCCGGGTCGATGATGCGGCCGTTCTTGAGAATCCAGGAGTTTTTCTTGTTCATTTGAGGGCCCCCGCGACGAGGAAGAGTACGGCCATGCGGACGGCGAGGCCGTTGGTGACTTGTTCGAGGATGACGGACTGCGGACCGTCGGCGACTGCGGAGTCGATCTCGACGCCGCGGTTGATGGGGCCGGGGTGCATGATGAGCGCGTCCTTCTTGATGTAACGGAGCGTTTCCGGGTGGATGCCGAAGAAACGGGAGTATTCGCCGAGGCTGGGGAAGTAGCCGCGCTGCTGGCGTTCGAGCTGGATGCGGAGCAGGTTGATGACGTCGGCGTCGGCGAGGGCGTCCTTGAGGTTGTGGCAGACGCGTACGCCGATCTTCTCGAATTCGCGCGGGACGAGCGTGGCGGGTCCGGCGAACGTGACGTTCGCGCCGAGCTTGATGAGCCCCCAGGCGTTGCTGCGTGCCACGCGGCTGTGGAGAATGTCGCCCACGACGACCACGTTCAGGCCTTCGATGCGGCCTTTCTTCTCGCGCATGGTGAAGATGTCGAGCAGGGCCTGCGTGGGATGGCTGTGCGCGCCGTCGCCCGCGTTCACCACGCCCATGTTGAGCTCGCGGGCGAGGAAGTTCGGGGCGCCTGTGGCCTGGTGGCGGATGACCACGATGTCGGCCTGGAGCGCCTGGATGTTCTTGAGCGTGTCAAGCAGGGTCTCGCCCTTGCGGAAACTGCTCACGTCGGCGTTCATGTTGATGATGTCGGCGCTGAGGCGCTGTTCGGCGAGCTCAAAAGAAACGCGCGTGCGCGTGCTCGGCTCGACGAAGAGGTTCACGACGGTGCGGCCGCGGAGCGCCGGCACTTTCTTGACGTTCCGCTGGGAGACCTTCTTGAACTCTTCGGCTGTGTTCAGGATGTGGAGTATCTCGTCCCGCGAGAGGTCGTAGAGAGACAGCAGATCCTTTTTCGTCCATTGAAAATCCATATCGGGGAATCCTTATTGTTTTTTGACCTTGAATACGCTATCTGTGCCGTTGCATTCCACCCAGTCCATGCACACGCGCCATTCGGGGCCGACCGAGACCTTCATCCCGACATAGTCGGCGTGGATGGGGAACTCGCGGCCGCCGCGGTCGATGAGCGCGGCGAGGCGGATCTGGCCGGGACGCCCGAAATCGGTCAGGGCGTCGAGCGCGGCGCGGACGCTTCGTCCGCTCTGGAGAACGTCATCGGCGAGGATGATGATCTTGTCGTTGATGTCGAACGGGATGTTGGTCTCCCGGATCATGGGGAGCGTCTTCCGTTTGCCGATGTCGTCGCGGTACATGGAGATGTCGAGCGTTCCGACCTCAACTTCGCGCCCCGTGCTTTCGCGGATGCTTCGCGCGATGCGTTTGGCGAGGGGGACGCCGCCCGCCTGAATGCCGATCAGCGCGACAGATTCCGGCGGATCGTTCGCGATGTGCTCGCAGATGGCCGCCGAGATATTCCCGATGGCCTCCGTGATGCAGTCGCCTTCGAACATGGTTTCGTGTTCAGATTCGTTGTCGTTCATGCGTATGGTTTCCTGTTCGATGCTTGTGCGGCCGTGTCCCCGGAATCGGGGGCGCACGGGATGTGCGTATCCGTGCGCGGGCGAAATGCGCGCGCGAAAACCGGCCTTTTTACAATAACGCCGATTCGCGGAATATTCCAGTTGTGTTTTCATTTTTTCCGTAAAAAAAACGGACGGAAACTTGATTTTGCGTCGAAGCGGGGATATAATAATTAAGAAAGCCGGTTGTCCGCAGTCCGTGCGGGCGAATCCGGTTCCCCTTTTCACGACACCGAAACAGGAGTTTTGAAGTCATGCTTCGTTTTCGTTCTCTTTTGATCGCCGCCGTTTTGTCTGTGGCGTCCATCCCGTTCCTCGCCGATGCGCAGACCTCCGGCGCGGAGGCGTCGTCCGTTAATTCCGGGAAGATCACTGCCGTGCCGTTCCGCGCGGGCACGATCCTTTCCGCCGAGATCAGCAAACAGAAACCGTCGTTCGACGTCGAATCCGAGTTCGACAAGCCCGCGATCGAGAATCCGGCTTGGGTCGAACTGATCGTGAAGCTGGACAACGGTCGCAGCATCAGTCGGTTCGACTACGAGATCGTCGGCAAGAACGACACCTACCCGTGCTTTGCGGTCGCCGAGGGCGCCGACGGGTATTCCGTCGACACCGAAAAATGGGTCGTCAAGACTCCGCATCCGCTGAAATACTACCGTCTGCTCTTCCCCGTGAGGCAGGACGAGATCGCCGCGGCGAAAAAGGAACTGCTGCCCGTGACGCTGAAGGTGAAACTTTATGAGACCACGCTCGCGCCCGCATCGTTCCAGGTGCGCGTGATGCCGGAGGGAAAGAGTTTCACCCGCGTGTCCTCCGTCCGTCCGGAAGGCATCTGCAATATGACCTACCACGAGGCGTTCGAGTCCGGCGACTGAGCCGAATCCGAAAACAAGCCGACAAAAATGCTTCCCTGCCGCGAGAGAATCCGGAGGGAAGCGTTTTTATGTCTTGATTTACAGAAGAACGAGGGGAGATTATTTCTTTTCCTCCTTGTCTTCTTCCGCCCAGCGGTCGAAGCACCCCTGGATGAAGTCGATGGTCTTCTGGTGCGTTTCGTGGCTGTTCTGGGCGACTTCCATGGGCTGGCCGAACTCGAACCGGACGGGGCGCTCCGGGTGGAGCGGACCGAGGTCGCGCAGATATTTGCCTGTGGAGAGGAAATCGGTTTTCAACGCCAAGGGAAGGACTGGGACGCCAGCAGATTTCGCGAGCTTGATGCCGATGGTGTTGAACTGCGACGGATCGAACGTGTCCGTGCGCGTGGACTGCGGAAAGACGATCATGGAGATTCCCGATTCGAGCATCTTCTTGCCTTCAGTGAGGACGGTTTTGAGGTCTTCGCGGGCGTTGGTGCGTCCGACCGGGATCGCATGGAACGACAGCAGAATGTGGCGGAAGAACGGCACGTCCAGCAGGGATTTCTTCACGACGAACGAGAAGTCGATGTGCTCGCGGATGATCGCGTGGAGCACTGCTGTCTCCAGCAGGCTCATGTGGTTGCCGACGATCACGACGGGCTTGCCGCCGAGGTCGCGCAGGTGGTTGAGGCCGCGGATGTGGATGCGGCCGCCGCAACGTTCGATCAGGCGGATGTTGCGGGAGGAGTACATGATCTGGCCTTCCTTGTCGAGCTTGCCGTGCGAGGCGGTGTTGCCGCACTGGATGAACGTCATGAAGTTGCTCTGATAGAAGTACCAGCGGCTGTGAAGCCAGAGGTGGAACGCGAGGGAACAGCGGTTGGACTCGGGCGTATCGTAACTGTCCATGCCGTCGAAGAGATAATGGGACATTTTGGAACCGTGTTTGTAATGAATGTTTGGACTCGCGGCTTCCTGCCGGAGGAAATCCCCGAAAAAGACGCAAACCTACATCAATAATTTACATCATAAATGGGTGTTCTTCAAGTGGGAAACGCCGTTGCGGCACGTCTTTTTCCGTATTTTTTTCACGCGGCGTTTTTTTTTACATTTTTTTGCCGTTTTGTACGGTTTTGCACTTGTATGCAACATAAAACGTGATACATTGTATTCTCGCTTATACGGCACAACAAAAACACACAAGAAGGACACGGCAAAGCATGCTGAAGGATGTGTACGATTACTACAGCCACGACGACTGGGCATTGATGAAAGCGGAAATCGACCGCCGGGAGACCCCGTTCCTGGTCGTCAACCTGAATATCATCCGCCGCAACTACGAGGCGCTCCGCAATCTGTACCCGTTCGCGCATATCTACTACGCCGTGAAGGCGAACCCCGCGCCGGAAGTCCTGACAATCCTGCGCGACATGGGGGCGTGCTTCGATATCGCGTCCGTGTACGAACTCGACCAGATCCTTGCGCTCGGCGTCTCGCCCGACCGCATCAGCTACGGCAACACCATCAAGAAAGCGAAGGACATCGCCTACGCCTACGGCAAGGGCGTCCGTCTCTTCACGACCGACAGCGAATCCGACATCCGCAACCTCGCGCAGCACGCGCCCGGTTCGCGCGTGGCGTGCCGCATCCTGACCGAGGGCGGCGAGACGGCGGAATGGCCGCTTTCGCGCAAGTTCGGATGCCACCCGGACCTCGCGATCGACCTCATCATGCTCGCGAAGGAACTCGGCCTGAATCCGTGCGGCGTGTCGTTCCACGTCGGCTCCCAGCAGCGCGATATCGGCGCGTGGGACTCCGCGATCTCGAAGGTCCGTTACATCTTCGACTATCTCGTGGAACACGGCGTCAACCTCAACCTTGTGAATATGGGCGGCGGATTCCCGGTCAAGTACATCTCGAAGACCAGCACGCCGCGCGTCTATGCCGAGGAGATTACGCGCTACCTGAACGAAGACTTCCCGAACGGACTCCCCGAGGTCATTCTCGAACCCGGGCGTTCGCTCGTCGCGGAGTCCGGCGTGCTCGTGACCGAGGTCGTGCTTGTCTCGAAGAAATCCAACGTCGGCGTCGACAAGTGGGTCTACCTCGACACCGGGCTCTTCAACGGCCTGATTGAGACCATCGGCGAGAGCATCAAGTATCCGCTTTACAGCGACGCCGAGGGCAAGCCCTCCGACAACTTCGTGATCGCCGGCCCCACCTGTGACAGCCAGGACATCATGTACGAGAAATTCCGCAACGCTCTCCCGAGCGGCATCAAGCCCGGTGACCGTGTCTACTGGCTCACGACCGGAGCCTACACGGCGAGCTACTGCGCCGTCTGCTTCAACGGCTTCCCGCCGCTGAAGACCTATTTCGTGAAGTAAGCCCGAGCCGTCAAACTGTTTCTTTGTCCCGTACCCGGATTTTGACCGGGCGCGGGATTCTTTTTATCTGCGGCGGGCTTTCTTCAGCGCGGCGGAAATGGAGTCCGCGGGCGGCGGCTCGGCGGGGGCTTCCGGTTCGGTTTCCTGCGCGGTCGCGGTCGTTTCAGTGGCAAAATTTGAGGATGAGCGCGGCGTTTTTTTGCGTTTGCGCGGGAGCCTGACGCCGGGTTTCACTTCAGAATCGGAAGCCGTCCCGTCATTGACCTCTTTCCTCTTCACGGCGAAGAACCGTCCAATGAGAAGGAAACGGCGTTCGGCGATCTCGAAGAGGAACAGCAGGATCGCGGCGAGGCAGAAGAGCGGTGTGAGCGGGAACGCGCGGAGGCGTTTCGGGATGTCGTCCCATATCTCCTCAACGGCGACGCGTTCATGTCCGCCGCAGGCCCGGAGCAACTCGGCGAGCTCGCGCCCGGAGGTCCGGCCCGGATTGAATTCCGGCGAATACGGGAGTTCGACCGGGACGAGCGGATGCGGACGCGCGTTGTCCCATTGGATGGAGCCGAGAACGACGTTCCCGCCGGAGAGAGGGACCTCGGAGACGAGGCGGTCCGGGCCGTCCCACGCGAGCGGATACTTGCGCGTTTCGGTCCTGCCGTCGTCGTCGCAGAAGACCGCCGTGAGCACGGGCGTGCCGCGGAACGGTTCGGACGTGCGCGCGGGGTCGAGCTCGAGCGCGGCATAGTGGCTGCCGTTGCGGATTTCCTGAGTGATCATGTAGTCTGCACCCTCGTCGTCGGACGCTGTCATCCAGGTTATGAGCGAGGTCAGGAACGGCGCTGCGCCGGGATCCTGCGCGAACGGTCCGGTGTAGCGGCCGTCGGCTTCGGCACAGAACGCCACGACGCGGCCAAGTCCGTACGTCCCGGTCGCGGCGAGCGGGGCGCGGTCTTCGTCGTCGGTGATGAGCACGGCATCGCATCCGGGGCGCAGATAGGTGAGGTTGCAGCCGTTGAAATCGTACATGCGCGAGAACTTGTTCGCACCGGGCAGGACGGTCGCGGCGGGCTGGAGTTGGCCCTTCACCGGGTCGGTCAGGAATGTGCTGCGGACCATGACGAACGTGTCTTCGGCAAAGATGCGCGGGAGCTCCTCCGCCTTGTCGGTGAAATACGCGAGACCATTGCCGCGTTTCGCCACGTCCATCAGGAACGCCGCGTCGCTGTCCGTCTTCGTGCCGAGCCCGACCACGCTGACCGTGATGCCCTTCGATTCGGCGGTGCCGAGCAGGGCGATGTAGTTGCCCGGCTCCTCGGCGTCGGAGGCGTCGGCGAAGAGGATGATGTGGCGGGACGGGATGTCCGATTTTTCGAGCATTTCGAACGCCGCCTTCAGTCCGGTGTAGGTGAAAATGCCGCCGCCCGTGGACTCGATGGAACGGATCTTGCCCGCGCGGCCGCGGACGTCGGCGACTTTTGCCAGATCGATGACCGTATGCGGCGAGCTGTCGACCGCGATTACGCCGATCTTGTCGAAGTCGGAGAGCAGGTTCAGTACTTCGACCGTGGCGGTGTTCGCCAGCGACATCTTGGTGATGCCCTTCGAATTGGTCATAGCCATGCTGCCGGAACGGTCCAGCACCACCACGACCGCGTTCGTGCCCTTGCGGACCTCGTTGCGCTGTTCGAGTGTGACGGGGAGCACGTCCTCGATCTCGCTGCGGTAGTATCCGCCGAGCGCATAGGAGGACTTACCGCCGGTCATCATGAATCCGAGCGAGCCAGCGGAGACGAGCCCCTTCAGGCGGGCGAGGGAATCCATGGAGAATGACGACGCCTTCACATTTTCAAATATGACGCCGGAGACGCCGCCCAGCACCTCGGGCGCGAGCGCGGCGGAGGACGGTTCCATTACCTTGACGTCCAGCCCGGCTTCGCGGAGAATGCGCGCGAGGTTCTTCGTGGGGGACGCGGTCACGAGAAGGACGGGCTTGCGCCCCTCGATGGAGACGATGCGGCGGACATGGTTGTTCTCCGGGACTGGGTCGGCGGGCGCACCCTCTGGAAGCAGGAGCTCTACTTCATAATTCGCCGTGCCGGGCGAATCGGTTTTGTCGCGCCAGGAGACGGTCGTGACGCCGCGGTGCAGGCGGACTTCCCTTGTGAGCCAGGCGCCGCCGTTCTTGCGGATGCGGCAGACAGCCGTGCCGGACGACTGCGCGTAGAGGCGCGCGGAGACGGTGTAGATCATGCCGGGCGCGGCGCGGAGGGGAGCGTCGACGGACAGGACCGCGGCGTCGTCGGCGGAACTGCGCGCGAGCAGACGGTAATCGACCGCGACGCCCCGCGTGGCGGCGGCCGAGGCGGACGCGGCGACGGGGTTACCCGTGGTGTGCAGACCGTCGGAAAGCAGCAGGATGCGCCCGGAGGCGTCGGACGGGATCAGCTCCAGCGCGGCGTCGATTGCCCCGGCGATGTCCGTGGCGTGCGGCTCGGACGGATCGGTCTTGAGCCCGTTGAACGCCGCGGAATCCGGCAGTTTCTCCACGAAAGGCGTCCCGGCGAACGAGATCACGCTCAGCTTCGAGCTGTCGGGCGCGCTGTGTTCCAGGCGGCGGATCAGCGAATCCATCTCCTGTCGCGCGCCGTCCGGCATCGACCGGCTGAGGTCGGTCAGCACGACGAGCGTGCCGGTGCGTTCGGGCAGGCGGACCGAGATGCCCGCCATTGCCGCCGCGACCATGATATAGATGAGGACGCGGATGACGTTCAGGACGCGGGTCGGAAGCCTGCGGAACGTGAACAGCGCGAGGAGCGGGAGCAGGACCAGGAACGCCGCTGGCTGCCAGATCAGGAGATGGTTCAGCATGGGCCGCCTCCTTTCCGCGTGAGGATCAGGTGGTGAGCCGCGAGGAGCAGCGCGGCGAGCAGCAGGAACGCCCACGCCAGCGGACGGAGCATCCAGAACGGCATGACAGCGAGCTTGTCGGCGTCGCGGCGGAACGGTCCCGCGCCGGAGAGGTCGGATTCCTCAGCGGTCAGGCCCATTACGCTCGCGGACCACTTATCGTTGCCGGATTCAAGCCGCCACACGCCGTGGAGCATCGGCCGGAAATCGGCGTCGCCGCGCATCGCCCGGATCTCCGTGGATTTGCCGTCGGGGCGGATCGTGGTCAGCGACTGCGACCCGCGCGGCAGGCGGACGTGGAGGAGTTCGCCGCTCCGGAGATTCGTGCGCGCCGGGCCGAAACGCTCCGAGCGGACGGTCTGCGCGAGGTTCTGGAAGAAGACCGGCCAGAACGGGTGATGCGTGATGTTGGAGCGCGCGGGGTCGAGATTCAGGAAGATTTCTCGGTCGCGGTTCAGGTTCTGGCGCGTGGAGAGCGCCGGCACGTCGCCGCTCCGCAGAAGCGTCTGCCCGGGCAAATCGTCCGTGCTGACCGCCCAATGAAGCGAATCGAGGGGGAGCCCTCGCGTGAGGACGGCGGCGTTTTCGATGGAAAGCGGACCGGACGCGGAGGGTGCGTCGTCTTCCGGTTGAGGCTTTTTTCCAGTCGGATTCCCGGTGTTTTCGGTTTGCTCGTTTTGAGGTGGATTCGCGGTCACTTTCTTTTTCGGGGATGCGAGCCAGTAAAGATGCACGGGGGAGGGGCTTTCGGCCTCGACGGGGAGGATATCGAGGTCGGGGATTTCGCCCGTCAGCGCGGGACGGAACGCCGGATTGCCGTTCAGGACGCGTTCGAGCGCGGACCGTGCGGCGGCGGGGAGACCGGCAGCGACGCGGTAGGAGACCGGGGAATCGTCCTCGGCCTCCAGCACGACTTCATCGTCGATGAGCAGGGCGTTCGCGGCCGCGTCGGCGTTTTCGAGCCGGACCGTGACCGCTTCATGCGCGGCAGAAGCCGGGACGGCGAGCACGATGCGGCGCGTTTCCTTCGGTGCGAGCCTGAGTTGCGTTTTCAGCGCGTCGGGTTCCAGTACGAGTGAAGCGTCCAGCGGAAGCGCGGAGAAATTCGCCGCCTCGATCAGGAGGCGTCCGCCCGTGCGGCGTGCGTTCACGATGGCGGAATTGCCCAGCGGCGCGCCCGCGGAGTAACATGTGGTATCCGGCGCGAGATCGAGCGAGGGCTTGCGGTCGGTCACGATCAGGAGGTGGCAGCCGCGCGCCATCCGCCGGGCGAGGGCGGCGGCCGCGGCGAGGTCGGACGAGGCCGCCTGTCCGGTCCAGAACGCCCCGAAATCCGTCCGGGCGCTGCTGTCCGAGGCGAGCACGGGCGATTCGCCCGCGACGATCCACAGGACGCGCCGGTCGGGCAGGGAGCGGATTTCGTTCTTGATGAACTCCGCGCCGGATTCGAGCGGGGACTTGCCGCCGGGGACTTTCGCCTGCATGGACATGGAGTCGTCGAGGATCACAGCGAGCGGCGGGAAGGTCTCCGGGGTGGAGACGAACGGCGCAGCGAGGGCGGCGGTCAGAAGCAGCAGCGCGGCGAGCTCCAGGTAGAAAATCGCAGGCGGGAACCGGAATTTGATGCGCGTGCCGCTGTGCGGCGACGCCTGCGGACGGTCCCACAGGAAGATCGCGGGCACGATGCGGACTTTCGAGCGGCGGTGCAGGAGATAGAGCAGGAGCAGCACCAGAACGACCGGCAGGGCGCACCACAGGAGCAGGTTATGTTCGAATCCGAAGAAGAAGTCTTTCATTTGAGCAGCCCCGCGCGGAAAAGTTCATCGGGACGGATCTCCGGGCAGAAATCCGCGGCGGAAAGAGGCAGGAGCAGGACGCCGCGCGACAATGCGGCGGCCGCCCACATGGCGCGGTGGTTCTCGAGGCGTTCGCGGTAACGCGCCAGCGCGCCTTCGTCAAGCACGAGTTCGCGTTCCTCCCCGGTCTCCGCGTCGACCAGCAGCACGTTCGCGTCCGGCTCCGGTTCGAGTTCCGACGGGTCCAGCACCATCACGACCACGGCGCGCTTGGCGCCGTCGGCGAGCCTCGAAAGCACGGGCGCGGGATCGTCCGGCCCCATGAGGTCGGTCACGAGGATGCGGATGCCGCGCCGGAAGAACTGACCGGAGAACGAGGCGGGATTCGCGGACGGACTGAACGGCGTTTCGAAGGGCGGGAAATCCCAGAGGAGCGGCGAGGCGGGCGCGGGGTCCTTGCGGAACGTGCCGGCGGCGTGCCAGAGGTTCAGGGAGAACCCGGAGTTCGCGGCGGCGGTGGCGAAGATCGCGGCGAGCGAGATCGCGGCGGACGCCTTGCGTTCGGTCGACGCCATGGACGCCGAATGGTCCACGATCACGTCGCACCGAGGGTCGATCTCCTCCGAATACAGCTTGATCATGAGCTGTTCGCTCCGGGCGTACACGCGCCAGTCGATGCGCCGCAGGTCGTCGCCGGGCCGGTATTCGCGGTACTCGGAGAACTCCAGCGCGTTGCCCGTGCGGCGTCCGATGCGGCGTCCATCGATGCCGGACACCTGCGCGGGCGCGGTCAACTCCACGCCTCCGGTCGCGGCCAGGGCGCGTTCGACCGCGTCCCTGAAATACGGAATGGCTGCGGCAGGCGGGGTCATGACGCCTCCTCCTTATCCTGCTCCTGTACCTCCGGGGGAGCCTCGACCTTGAATGTCGAAGCGGAGTTTTTCGGGTAACCGAATGCGATGAACAGGACGATGATGGATACAATATACAGACTGATGCCGACAAAAGCCGAGCTGCCATCGCGTCCGGTCGTCAGCGCCAGAAACAGCTGGATGGCGACGTAGCTGACGATGCAGGTCAGATTGAAGCGGACATGGAAGTCCCACGGCGCTTTCATTTCCGGTTTCTTCCGCTGCCGGACGTATGCGAAAGCGAGCGCGAAGTGGATCGCGGTCCAGACGTTCCGCGCCGTGCCTGCCCAGCCGTATATGACGATCCCTCCGAACGATTGACGATAGCGCAAAGAACGTAGCGCCTGGGGATCCGGCATGAACAGGATGAGAACGGTCGCGAGGGCGGCCAGCTCCAGCGCGAGGACCGGGAGCAGGGAGAGCGGCGAGGCCGGATCGAAGATTTTCCGCAGGAACGGTTCCTTCGTGCGTGTCTGTATCTGGCGTTCCGCCAGGGGCGACGTGACGGAGATCGAGGTGACCAGCAACCCTGTGATACATACGAAAAAAACCAGTGCGGCAAATGAGGACAGAACCTTGAGAAATACCCCTTCGTTGTCATGGTAGATGACGTTCTGAAACCCGAAGAGGTCGATCGCGAGCAGGACCGCGAGGAAGCCGCCCGCCGTCGCATACAGCAGGATGCGGAGCCATCTCGAGGTGCGTTTGCCGAGGCCGAGCTCGCCGGTGTCGGCGGCGGCGAGCGGGAAATACACGATGGCGAACAGGCAGGACATGACATAGATCGGAAAGAAAGCCAGGAAATCTTCCGTGGACGGGCTGACGATGATCCCGAAGAACATGATCGTTTCGATGCCGATGCAGATCGCCACCATCAGGGAGTCCAGCCGGTAGCAGAACGGCTGCATGAGGAAGAAGAGCGAGATCGCCATGACGCACAGGACGGCGCTGACCGGCGTGAAGGCAAAATTCCGGAGTGCCGAACCCGTAAGATCGCCCTGGGCAATGCCGGACACGATACCCGAAATCAGGATCAGGAGAATGGGGACGAGGCACGGCAGCAGCAAAAGGAGCAGCCGTTTCCATGTGTAGAGAAAACTCTGCAGCGCACCCTGCACGAGCCCCTTGTGCGAGGTGTACTGCACCAGGTGCGCCAGCAGCGGCGGCTCCTTGGCGCGGGACGTGATGAGGGCGCGGTTTTTGCTGCGGAGCCGGAACGCCGGGGCGACCATGAGGACGGGGAGGAACAGCAGGGGCAGCAGGAAGACGAGGTTGCTTGCCAATCCGGCCACACCGAGACCGAGGAAGGCGAAGATGGCGAGCGCTCCGAATCCTTCGCCCTGGCCGCTGGTCTTCGCGGCCTCAAGCGCCAGGATGCCGTTGATGACCGCGAAGACGATCGTCCCGAAGAAATAGAGCTGGAACGCCAGCGCGAACCACTTCAGGTATTTGAGTTTGAGCAGGGCGCGGTGCTGGGCGACCTGCCGGAAATAATAATAGTAGGTATTCCAGCCGGACGTGTCGCGTCCCTCCAGGTCCAGGCCGCGGTCGAACCACCGGACGAAGCGGATGAAACGCCCGGGCTTCTTCTCGGGGCGGACTTCTCCTGTTTCCGCGGAGCGTTCGGGGAACGTCTTTCCCGGCGGCGGATTCGTGATTTCGGGCGCGGGTTCCGGGTTCATTTCCTGAGCATTTCCTTCGTGGGCGGTTTGACGGCGCCGGTGTCAGGGCGGCGGTGCATGCGGAACGCCATGACGATCGCGGGCAGCAGGATCAGGAAGAGGACGCCGGTGATCGCGAGGGACCAGAAAAGGGCGTGGTGCGTGATGGTCAGGGGGAAGAATCCTCCCCTTGGAGCCGTCCCCGGTGTCGATGCGACCGAAGCATCGATCGTCTCCATGAAGCAGTAGGTGGGGGAGATCAGCATGGATACAATGTGAACGGGGAAGGGGATCCCGTGTAATTCGCCGCTGTTGACCGCGACGGGGAGCCATGCGAGGACGTTGCCCGCGACCTCGAAGATGATCATCCACAGCCAGGCGGGCAGAGGCAGCTTGGTCCGCCAGCTCAGGACGAGCGAGAGGACCACATATCCCAGGGAGGACACGAGGATGCAGAGGAATCCGCAGACTTGGGAGGTGTTGTCTCCCGACAGATCCCCGAACGGGTACATCGCCACGGGGATCGCGAGGATCAGGAAGGCGAGGATCAGGGAGCCGGAGAACCCGGTGGAGAACACGAAATGCAGGACGCGGCCGATGAAATTGAGCGGGCACTTCAGGTACACGCGGATGCTGTTCGTCGGCATCTCGAAGATCGCAATGATCCCGAGCACGGCGACCGAGAAGAAGCAGAACGCGAACTCGATGAAGTAGAAGGCGTCCGGCGGGAAGTCCGCGGGGCCGTAGATGATGTAGTACGGCAGCATCAGGATCAGCGAGAGGAAGGGCAGGGCGAAGAGATAGGCTTTCGCGGGCAGGAGCCGGTTGGATTTCGGCGGGGAGACGACCGCGAGGGAGAGCAGGAAGAGCATGACGCCGAGCAGGAGCGCGATCTCGTATTCGACGAGGACGGTGATCCAGAAGGATGTATCCACGGTGCTGCGGTCCAT
>CACWOL010000031.1:0-41228 GCA_902762495.1 uncultured bacterium
CATGAGGCTGATCCTTTCTGAAAACGAAGTCGATGATCCGGCCTGCCCGCGTGAAGTGCGGGAGTGCAAACTCACTGGAGAGGAACTGGCTGCTTCGCCGGAAGCCCGGCGGGAAATGGCGATCGATATTGTCTTCGGGAAAGATTACTCCCTCTATAAAGACCAAATATACAACTCGATCGACAGAAGCCTCGGGAATGCAATTCTGTTCTTTTCATCGCAGAGAAAAGATGTCCTCGACCGGTATCATCGCTTTTACTTCTACCAAATGCTTGCGATGACCTGTTTTGCTCCGCTTCTTGTGCTGTTTACCCTGTTCCTGCTCCGTCTGCGCGGACGTGCGAACAAATTCCTGCGCAGCGTCCTGGACAACATCCCGATCATGTTCTTCATCAAGGATGCGAGAACGGAGCGCTATGTGGACTGCAACATGGCATTTTCCAGTTTCGCGGGCAAGAACTCGGTCGCCGAAATGATCGGTTTTTCCGATGCCGAACTGTTCGATGAAAGCACGGCAACGGATTTCGTGGCGAAAGACCGGAAAGCGCTTTCCGGCGATGAGCCGAATTCGTTTCTGGAAAATACGCTGGACGCACACGGGAAACCGTACAGTTTCCTGACGACCAAGCTCAAGATCATGGACTTGGACGGAAAGACCTGTCTTTTCGGCATGTCGCAGGACGTGACGGAAGCGATGGAAACCCACCGCAACAGCGAGGCGATAGGCGAAGCGCTCCTCGCGCTTCAGTCCTACGACGCGGTATCCCATCCGCAGAAGGTGATTGAGGTCATCCGCAGACGTCTCGGCGCGGATTTCTGCCACCTGATCCGGTGCGACGAATCTCTGGGGCAGGCGATCGTCGAGCCGGACTGCCACGCGCACCGTATCCACGAGGCCCCCTGCGAACGCCTCGTCGCCACTCTGGACGACTTCCGCTACTACACAAAAGATATTGTGCCGATGGAATCCTTCGTGATCGACCGAGATGCGCCGCAGTCGCTCATCCATACCTACGGCATTTTTGAGCCCGAGACCAGAACATGGAGGCCGTCAACGGCCTATTCCTCGCCCGTCATCATGGCCGGCAAACGCTTCGGGGACATCGTCATCGGCTATGCCGGGAAACGAACCCTTTCCGCAATCGAAAAAGAATTTATCCAGATGAGCGTGAAGGTGCTGGAGAACGCGCTGGAACGCAAGCGTGCCAACGATGAACTGCACACCGCGCTCGACAAGGAAATCGAAGCCGAACGGGCGAAGAGCTACTTCTTCTCCTCCGTGTCGCACGACATCCGCACGCCACTCAACGCCATCATCGGCTACACCGAGCTCCTGATCGGCGGCATCGACGACATGAAGGAACGCGAAAAAGCGCTGTCCGCCATTTCCACCAGCGGCCACACTCTGCTCCAGCTCATCAACGATGTACTGGATCTCTCCAAGCTCGAATCCGGCAAGATGGACATCAAGCCGGAACTCACCGACGTCCGCAAGATCGTCACATCCGTGCTTCATTCCTTCGACGTGGCCACAATGAACAGCGACGTTAAGCTGAAGGAGGAATACGGGGATTTGCCGCTGCTCGAGATCGACCCGCAGCGCATCCGACAGATCCTGTTCAACCTCATCGGCAACGCCGTCAAGTTCACAGAACACGGCGAGATCCGAGTCAAGGCCACATTCCGAAACAACATCAGCAACGAAAACGGCGTCTTCACGCTCTCCGTCTCGGACACCGGCTGCGGCATCGCGGAAGCCGAAAAGGAAAAACTCATGACTCCGTATGTGCAGGTGGGCACGAAAGCGAAGACAAAGGGGACCGGCCTCGGTCTCGCCATCTGCAAACAGCTTGCCATGCGCATGGGCGGCAACCTGACGTTCGTCTCCGAACTCGGGAAAGGCTCCACGTTCACGCTGGAACTCCGCGAGGTGAAGTACACAGAGCATTCGCCCGACGCGGACAAGAAGGCCGCCGCCGGGCAAGAACTCCTCAATCAACGGATCAACGGCGACGACACGAGCGCCAGGATCAGGATTTCCGGCACGCAAAAAGAGATCGGCGAATACCGCATCCTGATTGCGGACGATGTCCCGCTGAATCTCGCCGTCCTGAAAGCGCTCCTCACAAGGATCGGACTGCGCAACGTCGCGACCGCCGTCGACGGGCAGGACGCGTGGGAAAAGATCTCGAAATCGGACATCCCGTTCGACCTGATCCTGACCGACATGTGGATGCCGAAGATGGACGGCAAGGACTTGGTCACGAAGATCCGCGCGGACGAACGGTTCGCCGAGCTTCCGGTCTATGCCGTCACCGCCGACAGCGAGGAACAGAAGCAATTCGTGGAGCACGGGTTCACGGGAATCCTGCTGAAACCCGTCACCATCGACAAACTGTCCAGACTGTTCAACTGAAACATCTCTTTTCCCATACAGCAAACCAAACAAAGGAATGATCCGTGAAACACATTTCCAGCACGCTTTTTGCGTTTGCGCTCGCCGGTGCGGTCGCCGGATCGGCCGCAGGCGACTCCTCTGTCCCCGGCAACTCCCAGCCTGCCAGACCGGCGCATCCGCGCCATTTCGCGGATTTCCGGACGACAGGCGTCAACCGCGAACTCAGCCATGCGCCGATCTACGGGACCTTCTACGACGAAGCGTCCGCGGCGGCGTACCGGAAAACGCCGTCGAAGTACACACTGGACCTGAACGGCACGTGGAAATTCCAGCTGTTCGGCAGCCCGGAGAAAGCGCCGGACGAGTTTGTCAACCCCGATTTTCCCGATTCCGACTGGCTGGATATGACCGTCCCCTCGAACTGGCAGAACGACATGCGTGTCCCGGACCGCGGCATTTACACGCGCGATGTTTATTTGTTTCAGAAGGAAGCGAACCCGCCGCTGCTGCCGGACGCGAATCCGACCGGATGCTACCGGCGCACGTTCGAGGTCCCGGCGGACTGGCTGGAACGCGACGTGCGGATCGTGTTCGACGGCGTGGACAGCGCGTACGATTTCTGGGTGAACGGGCATTACGCGGGATATGCGGAGGACAGCCGTCTTCCGTCCGAATTCGCGATCGCGAAGCTGCTGAAGCCCGGCAAAAACACGCTCGCCGTGAAGGTGTACCGCTTCTCCACCGGGACGTTCATGGAGTGTCAGGATGTCTGGCACATGAGCGGCATCTACCGGGGCGTCCGCCTGATGGCGCTGTCCCCTGTTCACCTGCGCGACTGGTCGGTGAAGACCACGTTCACCGACCCGGCGAAGAACGAGCGCCACGGCAAATCCGATGCAAATCTGGACATCATGGCTTATTTGGAAACGCGCGCCCTGCCGCCCCAGCAGATCGGGAACTCCGGGTCCAGCTGGTATCCCGGCGTCCGCGTGAAGGCGCGCCTGGTCGACGCGGACGGAAAACTCGTCGCGGAGAGCGAACCGGCGAAGTTCTGCGGACAGACCAGCATGTACGGACGTCAGACCGAACGCGGCGCGGCCGAACTATCCATGAAGATCGCCGCTCCCGAACAGTGGACCCCGGAAACACCTTACCTTTATAAGCTGTTTCTCCACCTCGTGGACGACGCCGGAAAAACGCTGGAGGTGCAATATGTGCCGGTCGGATTCCGTCAGATCGAGATTCGGGGCAGGGACGTCCTACTGAACGGCCAGCGTCTCATCGTGCGCGGCGTAAACCGCCACGATTTCAGCGCGAAACACGCGTTTGCCGTGACCGAGGAGGACATGCGGCTCGATATCGAAACGATGAAAAAGCTCAACTTCAACGCCGTCCGCACATGCCACTACCCGAACAGCGACCTCTGGTACGAGCTGTGCGACGAATACGGTCTGATGGTCGTCGACGAGACCAACATCGAGACGCACGGCATGGGCGCTCAACTCACGCGCGATCCCGCCTGGACCCCGGTTCTCATCGAACGCGCCCAGCGCATGGTGCTCCGCGACCGCAACCACCCGTGCATCGGGTTCTGGTCGCTCGGCAACGAATCCGGCATCGGCGCGAGCCACGCCGCCATGACTGCATGGATCCGGTTCGCCGACCCGACCCGTCCCGTGCAGTACGAGAGCGGCAACCCCGGCCCGGACGTCAGCGATATTTTCTGCCCCATGTATCCGCGCGTCGAGCAGATCCGGCGCGTGATGAACAATCCGAACGAGAAACGGCCTTACATCATGTGCGAATACGCCTATGCAAAAGGAAACGCCACGGGCGACTTTTTCAAATATTGGGACCTCGTGCACGAGAATCGCGGATTCCATGGCGGATTCCTCTGGGACTGGGCGGACAAGGCGCTCCTGAACGTGATCGCAAAGACGGGCGAGGTCAACTATGGGTACGGCAACGACTTCGGCGAGAACTATGATTATACGTTCATGGGGCAGCACGGCACGCAGGTGCTGAACGGCATTGTGGACGCCAAAGACAAGCCGCATCCCGGCGCGCAGGAAGTCCGCGTCTGCCAGTCTCCGATCCGGTTCGAACTCGACGGCGGAAAGATCACGGTCATCAACGAACGCAACAACGCCTCGACCGCCGACCTGAAATTCCGCTGGGAAGCCACGAAAAACGGCTATGTCGTCAAGTCCGGTGCGCTGGACGTCCCCGTGACCGAGTGCTTCGAAAGCTCTGTCGTGGATATGCCGTTCGAAGATGGGATCGCGGATCAGGACGATATGTGGTTCCTGAACCTCTATTGCGACGGTCCGAAACACGAGATCACGCGCGTGCAGTTCCCGCTCAGCGACGCCGCCCGGAAACTCATCCGCCCGACCGCCCTGCTCAAAGGGAAAGCGCTTTCGCTCGATTCCAAGTTCCCGATGCGCGCGACGGAAACAGAAGACGCCCTCACGATCGGACCGTTCACGTGGTCCAAAAAGGACGGCCGCCTGATCTCCATGAAGCGGCCTGACGGGACCGAACTGCTCGCCGCTCCCGCCGAGGAGATCTTCTTCCGCGCGCCGACCGACAACGACCGGATGCTGGACCAGGACGGCACGTTCGCGAAGGACTGGATCCCGCTGATTCACGCGGAGCGCAAGCTCGTGGACTTCAAATGGGAACAGACGCCCGGCGCCGGGCATTATCATGTCTATGTCACCACGCGCATCGCGGACCGGATCGACTCGCACGTTAAATGGACCATCTCTTCCAGCCAGAACCGTTTCCTGGACTATCATCAGGAAGTGAACTTCACGCATGACGACCTGCACTCCGTGGCGCGCATCGGCATGATCTTCCCGCTCGTCGAGGGGTTCGAGAACGTGAAGTATTTCGGGCGCGGCCCGTACGAGAACTACCCGGACCGCACGCGAGCCGCGCTCGTCGGACGTTGGGAGACCACCGTGACCGACATGCTCGAAAACTATCTGGTGCCGACCGAATGCGGCGGACGCGGAAAAGTGTTCTCGCTTGAGCTTTCCGGCGACGGCGACGAGGCGTCGAAGAAACTGCGTGTCGTGAAGGGCACGGGGTTTCAGTTCTCCGCGCTGCACGTCTCCCCGTGGGACCTGATGGCCGCGGACCACAGCTGGGAGCTGAAACCCGGCAAACGGACGTGGCTGATCGTGGACGGCGCGCACATGGGGGTAGGCGGCGACGACGGCTGGACCATCAATGTGCATGAGGAATACCAGCTGCGCGCCCGTCCGTCGGGATACATCCTGGATTTCTCGCTGGATTTTCCCTCCTCGGAGGATGAATAACCGCATGCCCGGTATGCAGAAAAAAAGAAAATCTTATGCTTGATATTTGCTCTTTGCCTGCTATATTAAACAAAGAATTGAACCTATTTCATGCCAATTCGAGCTTATCCAGTCAGATGAAACAGATTTGTTTTTACTGTACCAGAGTGCGGAAAATAGACAGGAGTCCGACATGATCATAAAATCTTTTCTTCCTTCTCGAATCGTTACGAATTCGAATTGCTTGCGGACCTCTTCGAGGTCGACGCCTCGGAAATCATTCCGGACAAACCGCTTTCGGCGCGGAAAATGATAAAGGCCCAGCATGCGAAAGCCCGGCTCATCGAATATGAAGTCTGGGTGCCGATACCCGCCCCGCAGGTGATCCTGGACATCAGCGACGTGGTCGAACAGAAAAAACAGGCGCTGTCCCTTTACGAATCTCAGCTCAAGTGCTACGACTACGTCAATTTCGCCTACGGTCTGGGACTATACCGGGGAGGTCGCTTCAAACGGCCCAGCGTCGAAGCTTTTTTCGTTCCGCCGAGGTTCTATCATTTAAAAATCCTGGTCCGGCTTCTGACCACTTATGCCTTCCGGGAAAAGGTCAAAAAGATATATTCGGTTTTGACCGGCAGGGAAAAGCGGTAGCAAAGCCCCCTCGAAAAAGAGTCCGGGCTTCAGGGGAGTCGTTTGGGCACAGCGGAAGGACACTTGCCGAGGAAAAGGCTGTGCTCCGCTTTCTACCCCTCGAATCCGGTGTAGAGGCGCGTCAGGTCGGTCAGATAGAACGTCCCGTCCGGCAGACGCAGGGCGCAGTCCGCGGGCGCTTCGACCATCTGTTCGTCCAGCGTGCGCCAGAAGAACGCCGCATCGGCGTCGTCCGAGGCGAAGGGCATCGGCTCCAGTCCGGCGGGCAGAGGCTCCAGCCAGAGCTCGTTCGGGCGGGCGAACGCGACCACGCGGCGATGTTTGACCCGGAGCATCTGCAGATAGAAGCTCCGCAGATAGATGCATTCCGCCATGGCTTCGTTTTCCATGCGGAGAAGTTCGTATCCGGCAGGCATCCCATGCGCGGCATCTTCCTTCGTAAGGAGCGGACGGCTCAGCCAGTCTTTCCGCAGGAGCATCGTGCGGTCGGGCGCGCCGGGGCAGGGGACCGCATCGGCGAATTTCGGATAGCCGCTCAATGCCTGGGCGCTGCGCTTGTCCCATGTTTCAAGAAGGTGCTGTGCATTGTGCAGGACCTCGGAGAAATAGAACGTCTCGGCCTCTGCGTCCGTCTCCGCCGCGCCGATCTCGCGGATGGCACGAAGCATTTGTTTCCGGGACAGCCCTTCGCGGAGCGAGACGATGCAACGGCTCATGAAACGTCGTGCGGCGGGCTCAATATCGCCCGGATGTTCGATCGCGATCAGGTCCACCCACGCGAGCGCGTGCGTGTCGGGGTTATAGAGGATATTGCCGAAATGCAGGTCGCCATGATAAAAACCGGCATCGAAGAACTTCTTCAGGAACGCCGTGATCTCCGACAGAACGCCGTCGGCATTCCCGCCGCCGTACACGATTTGGTCGTAAAAGAACTGGTCCATGGTCACGGAGCCGGGCATATCGCGCGTAATCAGCAGATTCGTGCCGCCGAGTTTGCCCCAGCCGACACATTCCACCGCGGGTATCCCCGCCGAAGCCAGATTCCGTCCGATCTCGTACTCCTCGCGCGCTTTCGGGTGCAGATAGTTCCGGAAGGACGTCATAAGGCTGGTCGCGAGCTCGAATTTCAGGAAATAATCCTCGCAACGGTACACCGCGCGCACGGGTGTGCTTTTTATAAGGTGTTGAGCGGACAGGACTTGACTGCGGATGGTTTCCGCAGTCTTTTCGGACGGGATATGCCATTCCCAGCGTTTGGATTTGAGGAGGGCAGGGCGGAGAGGAGTCGATTTCATCAAATGGACCTTCGAACTAATTATCTGCTTATACTTCTAAAATATAACACCTACTTGGGAAAATATCAAGCAAAAACCGGAAATAAGCATCAGCTTTCCAGAGAATCGTGAATTTCATCGGCCAATCGAAAAATAACAACGAATCACACTTGAAAGATGACTGGCAACTGCTATATTATCTTGTCTTTTTTTTATACAATCCCTATCCGGAAAAACAGTCCCGCTGATCTGCACGACACAAAATGAAGCTGAATTTTGTTCAAAACACGAAAAGAAACGTTGTCGCCGGGGGCATCAACCAGGTGTTTCAACTGCTGTTTCCTTTCCTGAACAGAACTCTTTTCCTCTGGCTGCTTGGACCGGAATATCTGGGACTGAACGGGCTGTTTGCCTCGATCCTCGGCGTCCTGCGTCTTGCGGAACTGGGCTTCGGTTCTGCGGTGGGATGCTCCATGTTCAAACTGGTCGCAAGGGATGACCGGGAACAGATATGTGCTTGCCTCCATTTTTTCCGGTCTCTCTACCATGGAGTCGGCATTGTCATTTTCGTGATCGGACTTTGCCTTTTGCCGTTTATTCCTCATATCATCCATGGGTATGTTCCGCCAGGCATCAACATCTATGTGCTTTACCTGATTCACCTTGTCAATACTTCAGTCGGATATTTCTTTTTCTCTTATCGCGGCTGTATTTTGACGGTTCATCATCGCGGAGACGTCATCACCAACATCAATACAATCGTCTCCATCGTGCAATACATCACGGTTGCTCTGATTTTAATTTTTACCCGCAATTATTACTATTATGTCATTGCCACTGTGATCTTTACGGTCATATCCAATCTTTTGCTTCTGTTCGCGACAAGGCGGCTCTTTCCTGATATCGAACCGCACGGCAACCCGAAACGCGCGTTGCGGCATCGGATTCTTGTTGACGCCAGGTCGGTTTTCCTGCACAAGATCGGGGGTGTGGTATTGTATCTCTTTGACAACATCGTAATATCTTATTCTCTAGGACTTGCCGCCATCGCGGTTTATGGAAATTACAACTTTATACGACTGGCTGTCGCCGGTTTCGTGGGTATTATGGCCGGATCAATCCGGGCAGGAATCGGGAATCGGATTCACACCGACACCAGAGAGAACATTTTTTTATTGTTTATGAAGCTTCACCGACTGTCGATGATCGGTGCGGTCTGGAGTATGGCGGTCATGATCGCACTTTACCAGCCGTTTATGCGAGTTTGGACAAAAGAAGATCCCGCTCTCATGCGGCATATGCTTACGCCTTTGCTGATGGCATCCTGTTTCTTTGTGCTGCAGGCACGTCAGATGCTGCTGGTTTTCAAGGAGGCGGCCGACATCTGGCGTCAGGATCAATGGAAACCCCTTTGCTCGGCGACACTGAATCTTGGATTGAATATCCTGTTTGTTGTTACCTTCCCTGAAAAATACAAGCTTGACGGCGTAATCTTTTCCACCGTTCTTGCCATCACGCTTGTCGATGCGCCGTGGGAGACATATATTATGTTCACCCGTTTCTTTAATGCCATCCAGGCACGAGACTATCTGAAGCTCCAAGCAAAGTTTATTTTGATTGCCGTTCTGCTGTCTCTCGCCACATGGTACGGGGCAAACGCTGTGCCGTTAGATGGTGTGTTTGGTTTATTGCTAAAGGGATGTGTCGCCGCGATCATTTCCGGAGGCTTGACTGTGGTATTCTTCCTTTCCGACATCAAGGTCTTTATAGAAAAACTTTTGAATCGGAACAGGGAATCTTCGTTCCACTAGTTCCTGAAAACCCAAAAGGGCTCTTTTGTTTGCCCGGTTTACATGAATCGAACAAGGCATTGTATTATGGGCTACGATTACGGGATACCAACTCATCTGCTGCAATTTCTCGGCGCATGCGCATACGGCGACGCCAAAGCTTATTATGCCGGGCTGAATGAGAGTGAACGTGCCGAACTGGAAGGGCAGGGGAAGCGTTTCGGCATGAGTGCATGGTTTTACCGGTATCTGCTCGATGTCCTGCCGGATGCGAAAAGGACGGAGTATCAGAAGCTCTATCAGGGGCGGCAGGTAAAAGCCCTGTTGGGCGCGCAGGAACTCAAACGTCTCTATTGCGTGCTGGCGGCACATGGCTTGAGGTTCGTCCCGATCAAAGGCGCGGATCTTGCGTACAGACTGTACCCGGATACAGCATTGCGTGTGTTCGGTGACTGGGACATCTGGTTTCATCCGGACGACTGCGAACGCGCGCTTGCCATATTGGCAGAGGACGGGTGGTTTCCACCTGAGCATTATACAGACAGTCATAATGCCGTAATCAAATCGGCTAATCATCATTTTTCGCCGCACATACGCGGAGGATATGCGCTTGAGCCACATTTCACGCTGGCGAATTATGCCGGCGTCGATCCGCATGAGATGTGGGAACATACCATGGAATACCCTGCCGGGGACGGCCAACGGGTTTTGACGCCTGAAATGAACTTGCTGATGCTCGCCCGTCATGCCTCATCGCAATCCTATTATCACGCGCAGATTCCGAAACTTCTGACCGATGCGGCGATGGTGATGAAGGAAAAACTTGATTATACACGGCTTCACGAAATGGCCTCTCACTGGCGTCTTCCGTATCCCGGCGACCTGTTTGCAGCCTTCCCTGAGTTTTTCCCGGAAGAGATAATCCGCAAGTTCAAGGCGGATTCGGCAAAAACAGCTGAATTCCGAGCGATATTTGAAATGCGCGGCAGGCTTGGCGAACCGGAAAACGAGGCGCTTCTTTTGAGCCGTTTTGAGGCGCAAGGGCAGGTCGCGGGAGGGGTTCGGAAGCATATTCTGTCTCTCTCTCTCGACAAGATGCGTCTTGTCTATCATTTGCCGAAACACGGCGCATACTGGCGCGTATTATGGGCATATCTCTGCTATTTCTGGACGCGGAGTTGGCGGGCGATCGGATGGATGCGAAACAGACAAAAGTTTCTCAAGTATGCTCGTGCAGTCGAATCTGTCGAATCGAAACCGCTCGGCAGTTGTTGATAACCTTGAGGGGAGGGAGAACTGAAACGTCTTTATCGTGTGCTGGTGGCACATGGCATGAGGTTCGTCCCGATCAAAGGCACGGATCTTTACAGAACGACTGCGGCAGTGGATCGGATCATGTTTTTAAGGAATAACTTTTGTCTTTTCTGACTTCGGCCAGTGTATGAACCAAGCTCAAACATGCATAAATGCAAACTGCTTGTTTTTTTCTTAAAGTTTTTTGCTTTCCGGCTTGTATTTTCATCTTTGCGTGGTATTTTGATAGGTAACAAAAAATCCCACAAATCCTGAAAGAAAAGGTGATCGGACCATGTTCTTCTTCGGCCCGAAAAAAGACAAATACTACGACATCGTACAGAGATGTGCGGCCCCCTATGACCTGTTTTTCGCGGTGTTCGCATTTCCGCTCCGGATCCAGAAACCGCGAAAGCGCGTTGCGTTCATACGAGGACGTCTCGAAGAGTTTCAGCCCGGCGAAACGGAACACCTTGTGTCCGGAGAGGATGCCGCAGTCCGAACACTGCCGCCATTCCCGGTCCAGGGACAGCAGCGCGAACACGACGCAGACAAGCAGAAAAAGAAAGAATCTGTTTTTTATAGCGGATGCCGGATTATCTGAAGTCCGATAATGGAACCATGATTCGCAATCTTGTACACAGAGGAAGATAGCTTATCCGTTTTTTCAGGACAGGGGAGGGTGTTTCATACCTTGTAATGATCCATCAGCCTGAGTTCATACTCCCGGTCCGACATCTTTTTTATTGCATCCAGAATCAGGCCCATGACCCAGGAGAGCAATCCGGTTAACAGCAGGAACGTTGAAAAGATCAGTGTCGGGAACCTCGGGACAAGTCCTGTGCGGAAATAGTCGATGAAGACCGGCACAAGGAAAATGCACCCGATTAGCAGAAACAAAGTCCCCAGTCCGCCGAAGAACGGCAATGGTCTGTAGATGAGAAAAAGATTGAAGATCATTCTCAGCACTCTGAATCCGTCATTGAACGTGTTAAGCTTGGAATGGCTTCCCTCCGGACGGTCTCTGTATGCAACTGGGACCTCAAGGATGGTGAAGCGTTTATCAAGGGCATGCAAAGTGATCTCCGTTTCGATCTCGAATCCCTGCGACATGACCGGACAGTTCTTCACGAAACGACGGGAAAAAGCGCGGTAGCCTGTCATGACATCCTTGACCTTCTTGTCCCACAGCAGACTCACCAGGAAACACACGAGCGCGTTGCCGAAGTTGTGTCCGGGGCGTGTATTCTCCGAATAATATGTGGTGGAGAGTCTGTCGCCCGCCGCCATATCCGCATCGCCCTGCAGGACCGGCCGGATCAGCTTTTCGACTTCCTGTGCCGGATACGTGTCGTCCGCATCGACCATAACATACACGTCGGCGTCAATCTGCCGGAACATTGCCCGGACGACATTGCCCTTGCCTCTCTGCGGAACCGGGATGACTGTCGCGCCCGCCGCTGTCGCCAGGGCCGCGGAGTCGTCCGTACTGGCATTATCAAAGACATAGACTGTCGCATCCGGCAGAGCCGCTCTGAAATCGGCGACGGTTTTGGAGATTGTCTGCGCCTCGTTGAAGCAGGGCATCAAAACAGCGATTTTTTTCTTCATGTTATTCTGTGTTGAGGTAGTCATGAGAAATCTTTCATTCTGCGGAAGGGAAAGGTTCCGGCGTTTGGGGTTGATGACAAAAGAGCGGATGTGGGAAAGATTTAAATACATCCAGCCAGCGGAAACGAAGAAAGGAAGCGGGGGTATTGCAGATAGGGTAATTATTTTCCTCTTTCCAGAATTCCAGATAATAGTTCTGATATTGAGGATAATGTTTATCCTCTTCAAGATGCTCTGTATCGATCGCATACTGCCCGTATGCGCTGGCAACGCCCGCACTCGTGAGCCGGCGGGACAACGTAAAAGTCCTGTTGCTGTTTTTTGGAAGCATGAAAACCATGCCGTTCTCTCGCATGTCAGCCAGTTGCGCCTGACGGCGACCTTCCAGGATCATGCTTCGGACCTGAAACGACAGTATTTTTATGAAGGAGAAGCAAATCAGGAGACCGATGACGCCATACAGACAGCACTGGGAGATTATTTTTAATTTCGGACGGATGACAATCCATGATGGCGGGAGACAGGCGAATTGGAAGAACCCCATCGGAATTACAGCCCAGGCCTGAGGAAAATATCTTCCGTAACCGATATACTTCACCGGACAGAGAACGAGCGTCACCAGGATAAAAAGACAAGCGAATGTTACAATGTTCTTTTTTGCCAGCAAAAGCAAAATAACGCCGACAAATAAAAGAAGATTGAGTTCTTTTAATCCGTTGATGCCGCCTGTTACCGAAAAAACGGGATTGAAATCGGCCTTATTGTAATACCATGCACAGGCTTTCGTCGCCAGGGAAGTCGAGAACCATGAATAGACAGTCCGTGCAAGATACCCCATCTGTTCGGCATCAGTATTCCCTCTGAAATCGGACGTAATATCTACAACGGCGATCTTCGGATCGAAGGTCATGGACGGATAGAAGGGCGAGCCGTACTGAATCCATGCGGTCATGAGGGGCGACATTCCGATCCATGCGATCAGCAGAATCAGCATTGGAATTCCGCAGTAGATGGCTCTGTTTTTCAGGGAAAAGACCGCAAAGAGAATCCACATGAGGGTACAGCAGAGCAGCCCGGTCGATTTTGTCGTACAGCAAATGGCAGTCGCGAGGATGGACAGGATAAAATCGTGAAGCCGATGTTCCCGCCAATACAGGGCCAAAGAAAAAAGCGCGATCATTAGAGCCGTATATGTATGAAAATCAATCCGGCCGTCTATCATCACACTGAACTTGGTATTGAACGAAATCGCCGCGGCAAAAAGATTGGCACTTTTCCATGAGCAGTTCCATGTTTTACGCGCAAATATATATGAGGTTTTGACCAGGACAAAAAACAGAATGTAACCTAAAAAGCTGTCCGCAATCCACAATCCGGTCGCATCCGCGACCAGGGCGCCGCACAATGCGACCGTCTTCGGCAGGAAAAGCGTGTGATATACAGAAAATGTCGTTCCATCCGCGATGACACTGAATTTTTCAACAGTTGAGTCAAAAACCGGATTCCAGCCTTCTTTCAACAGCATCTGCATGGGAATATGGTAGTTTTCCGCATCAAAGTCAAAATAGGAAAAAGTGAAGGAGGTGAAAAAAAGTGCGAGAAGAATTAACCCCCAGAATTTGAAAAGGCATTTCCAGTGGATCAGCAAGGCCAACAGACTGAACAGCAGAAAACTGGTCCACATCGGGAACGGGGAACAGGTTTTCCCAAATAAAAACAGCGCACATTGTATCATTAGCCCTAAAGTCGGCATGGCAAGAAGCAGTATACTCAGAGAAAAGAAATCGCTATTGACAAGATCTTTTCTTGTATCGCTGATTTTTTTCATAAGAAGTCGACAAGCTTCCTCTTGTCTGGAGTGAGAGAAAAGGAAAGATTTTTGGATTAAAGCAAAGACTCGCATGGCTTTGACGGAAACAGAATCTGTATGCATTGGTTTATTGTGCATTTCTCTACACATTCTGATTTGTCCTTTCAGTCTGTGCGTTTTTTTGATATAACATTGTGTCGGAAGAAGACATTTATAAAAAAATAATATAACCGCATTTTGTTAAAAATCAAATCAAACAACGATTTTTGTCGAGGTCTGAATAATTCCGCCATCCCCGGTCCAGGGACAGCAGTGCTAATACGACGCAGACAAGCAGGACAAGAAAGAATTTGTTTTTCATAGCGGATTATACGAGAGCACACATGAGCAGGACCCAGACGGCATGAGGCGGGAACAGGACAACGCCGAGCCAGAAATGCTGGAAAACAGTTCACCGTTTCCGGGGAGAATATGGAGTATGTCACCGCCGGTAAGGAACAGCGCCGCGGACTCCGCGAAATAGATCGCAAGCGGTACGAACAGGAAGATGCAGCCTTCGTATCTTTCTTTGCCGTGTTCCCCCTGTCCGAACGACAGGATCAGGATGACAAGGGCCCGGAAGGTGCGTTTTTCGTAGGAGAAGCGCATAAGAGACGGTGGAGCCGGTCCATTTCCGGGAGGCCGAGATCATACTTTTTCGCGACTTCGCCCCAGTCGGGATGCTGAAAACCGAAAAAGACGAAAACACCCGGGAGCGCCAGCAGGCACAACGGCGTATCGGGCTGAACATACCGGCGCAGGGCAGGGGGGACCAGGTTGTCCGCGAGGAATCCCGCGACTTGCCGCTGTTCTTCCGATTCCCAGTCCCGAGGTTCCGGCAAAAGGAATTAATCCGTCCATAGAAACGGCTTCCGGTCCGGGAAAAGGCAGCACGGACGCCCGAGCTTGACGCTCCGGATCACATACCACGCCGCCCGCCACACGATCACGCAAAGGATGAGCAGAGGGAATCCGCCGATCAGGAAAAAGCCGAAATACAGCCAGTTGCTCCCGTGCGGACACTGCCTCAGCGCCGCGCACGAACGCTCGCGTTCCGGCGTGTCGAAGTATTTACTCAGGTCGATATCCATTTTGAACCCAATTGCGGCAGATTGATTTCGTTTTCGGAAGAGTATACCACACATCGGGCGAAAAGACAAGGAAAAATGCGCCTGAAACCGGAAAATAGTATAAAGAAGGGCAGGGGGCAACAAACAAAAATAGACTTACATAAAAAAATAGCAATATTTTCTCGGTAAATACTTGACATCCGCCCGAACCCAGCTATAGTAACGGTGAGGAATCATTCCGCACCCAAAACGGAGAAACATGATATGGACACGTCGACATCGGACCGCAGCAGGGGATTCCCGGACTGGAGGGAGATGCTGCATTGGTATCTTTGCATCGTTCTCCTGCTGCTGT
This sequence comes from uncultured bacterium, assembly GCA_902762495.1. Taxonomy (GTDB): domain Bacteria; phylum Verrucomicrobiota; class Lentisphaeria; order Victivallales; family UBA1829; genus UBA1732. The sequence goes on from CACWOL010000031.1 coordinate 15,597, forward strand.
TGCAGCTGCTGATCATGCTGGCATGGTCATTCTTCGGGCCTTTGGGCAACGGAATGGAACGTTTTCTGGAAGTTGCATACGGTTCTCCGGCGGCATGGATTGGAAACACCTTCTTTGATGACCGTATGACGATGGGGAATGCCCCGCTCGGATTGGGGATGGTTCTCCTGATCGTCATAATCTACGCTTTCATTGTCGGGACGATCATCTTTTTCCTCTGCAAGCTCTCATCCACGCTGTCCCGCAGGAAACATACTCTGTCGGCACTCTGTTTCACGCTCTGCCTGCTCCTGATCTCCGCCTGCGGGAAAAGCGATTCGGAAGAAACGAAGACAAAGACATCCGACGGGAATGCAGCATCCGCCGCAACGACCGTATTCCCGCTGGGAAACGGGATCGAACTCGAAATGATCCAGGTGAAACCCGGCGCATATACGGTCGGATTGCCACGGGTGGATCCTTTGTGGCGTTCGGACATCGACCGGCGCGAGGTAACCGTGTCCACTCTGTACTGGCTGGGCAAATACGAGGTCACGCAGGAACAATGGGAAGCCGTCATGAGCGGAGAAAAACGTCCCGACGGATTCGACCTGAGCAATCCGTCCTTGTACAAAGGGGAAAAGCGTCCGGTCGATGCCGTGACCCGGAACGACATCAACCGTTTCATTGAAAAGCTCAATGCGCTTTGCGCAGATCGTCTGCCGGAAGGATACCGGTTCGATCTGCCGGATCCGGTCCGCTGGGAGATCGCATGCCGCGCCGGGACGACCACGCGGATGCCATGGGGCGATGATTTCAACCCGGAGGCTGCGAATCTGATCGCCATGGGGGAATTCGAAAAAAGCATCGACGATCTGAGTGAGGATGCTTCATTCACGAATACCGCGAAAGCCCTTTTTTCCGCCGTAAAGGTGGGAACCAGTGCCAGAAACCGCCATGGATTCCGCAAAACGAGCAAGGTCGGGCAATACCCGCCGAACGCCTGGGGATTCTATGATATGATCGGGAATGTCGCGGAACTCTGCCGGGAGAGGCACACGTATTCCGGCGGATACGGCGGACCGATGCAGAATGCGGCAAACGAGGTCACCGGCGACCTGCCGCCCGGAAACGATTATTATGAAAAGCAAACGGACGAGACGATCACGCATGGCGGCTCATGGTGGGATCCCGATTCGGTCATCAGCCCTGCAAACAGCTGCTGGCATCCGTATTATGACTACGCACACCCGGAACCTGTCTACGACAAGGTTACCGGGCATCATGTGGTCGGATGGAAAGAATCCTGTATCGGGTTCCGTCTGGCGCTGGTGCCGATTGGAATGACTGTGGTGGAAACGGTTAAGGCTGGAATAACTGTTCCTCCTACAGCTGATACGGTAGGGCAGGGGTCTGCTCCTCGCGCCGGAGAGGAAAAGGAATATGAATAAGACGCACACGATCTCCCGGACAAGACTCGAACAGGACGAAGAACGTCTGTTCAGTGATTTTTGTTCCTGGGAATCGTTTGACAAGGCGAAATTGGAGAAAGAGATCGCCGTGTTCTCCGAGATCGCCGAATCCTACCGAAACTACTTAGAAGCCCCCCGTAGAAACAAATTTCTTGCGGAAACGGTCCGGTATCGGCTCCGGGATATTTACAGACTGCTCCGGCGTCTGTACGATGCGGACGGAGAACCGGACAAGGCGTTTCAGGCTGCGGCGACCGCCTATCAGTTATTGCAACAGGATGAAGAAACAAATCCTGATGACATGCCGCAATTCGACGAACGGGAAGAATACATCGATTATCTCATCCGGCGGAAACGTTTCGAGCTCGTTCCCGATGTCCTCCGCACCATCACGCCAAGGGTGTTTATCTTTGAGGGATATGAACGCGCGGAACGGTTTTATAACGACCTGATCGCCGTCGAGGAACTGGAGGAAACCATCGCGGATAAGCTTCAGGAGTTCCGGTTTCTGCTCGGAAAGACCGTGCCGGACGAACTGTCGCAGGCCGAATACTTGCTGTATCTGATAAAAAACGACCTGTTCCAATTCTTCCATGACCTCTTTCAATCTATGACGGACGAAGAGCTTGACGCGATGCCGAAAAGCGGCGCGGCGTCCTTGCCTGAGATCGTGCGCGAATACGACCGGCGATATAGCGACCCGAACGATCCGGACGACGATTCTCCGTTTTACGACCGGACAGACAGAATTCTTGCGGAATCATGTCCGGTCGAAGAGCTGGAGAAATGCCGCGCGGTCTGCGAAGCGCGGAATCTGAAATGGCGCATCCGCGATTTCGACAGGATGTTGAAATCGCGGCAAGGCCTCCACGACGGCGTATCGGGCTGAACATACGGGCGCAGGGCAGGGGAGACCAGTTTGTCCGCAAGGAATCCCGCGACATGCCGCTGTTCTTCCGATTCCCAGTCCCGAGGCTCCGGCAAAGGGAGTTCTTCCGTCCAAGGAAACGGCTTCCGGTCCGGGAAATGACAGCACATCAGACGAAAAGACAAGAACAAATCCATCTGAAACGAAAAACAGTCCCCAAAAAGGGCTGGGCAAATATTCTCTGCCCCGAAGGACCACAGGCTATCCATGTGATCCAAACCATCGACACACGTTTCTGTCATTTCCGCCGGGAAATTCTTTCTTCGCGCCACGCGATTTAAGCGGATGATAACAACCGGAACAGGCGTCTGATCGTTTGAATCTTATCCCTGTCTCAAAATGCGTGCGCGCCGTATTTGTAACGTCGCATAATATATATTATGTTAAATCGATTATGCCCAAAAGGCCGAACTGATACGTTTGTATCATATTATCAATAAAGATATTGCGTGTTGCGCACAATGCCATTGTCAATAACTTTTCAACAACTTTGACAATAAACAGGGATTCCGGGCACAGCACCCAAAAAGAGACAGAGGAATATAAAACATGGAAAGATTGGACGCGATGCGTCCGTGGGTCGCTTCGCTCCTTGGCGAACCTCGTCTGCGCGAGTTCGACTGGATACCGAACGCGAGACGCGCAAGGCAGTGTAAGTGTTTATGCCTTCAGATATTTGATGCGGAAAATATGAATGCTGAAAAATTGGGGCTTGTTTTGTTCTATGGGAATCTGTCTGCGAATTCGACTGAATGATGTGATGTGTTGTTCGGCAGACCGTGCAATAGCCCTACCCCCTTTTCGTTCATATTTTTCGTTTTAAGATTTTTTTGTTCAAAAACACCGTAAAACATGGGTCGAATTGGGATTCAGCCTATCTGTTCTCACTCCTTTTTGAATAATTTCTGGGGCAGGGAATCAGGGGTATGTGATGTTCTTTTCCGTTCCTTTGAGCTCAAATAATCCCCCCTGCCCTATCGCGAATCGGAATTTTCCGCAAAAAAACAGATCACCCCTTGCTTTTTATGTTAAGATGAGGTATAATACTTGTAAATCTCTTTTTTTACCGTCTCAGCAGAGAATGTCCGCCCCATGTACAAAACCGTTTTTTATGATGAAGACGAGAAGACCCGTCTGACCAGGTATTGGTCGTCCAAGGACGGGAAACTGATCCTGGATATTCACTCCGTCGGCTCGGAAGAGTATCCCGGACCGGAAGGCGATAATATTCAGTTTAATGCCGGGATATGGTTCGCGTACAACATCTTCGACCGCGATGGACGCATCAAAGTGTCTTATGAGGTGGGCGAGCCGGACGACCGTTATCCCGATGGGTATTGGAATGTCGATGTGACATGTTTTTATGCCATTACGAATGAAACGGTCCTGAAAAGCAGCTTCCGGGTCCTCATGGACCGGGAGTTCCGGATCGCGAAACGCACCATGGAAGACCTCGAACTGCGGAATCTAGACGCTCTGCACGTCTTTTACGGGAAATGCCCGAAGTTCCTGCAACAATACTGGGACGAGAAAAAGACCGGGGCAAACAGGTATTATGACGACAAGTGCCTGCAACAGTTTATCGAAATCGACGCTGCCGATTACGACGGCCCTATCGACGTGTCCAGTCGCGGTTGCCGGAAGATCGAATGCGATGATGCGTTCAAAACAAAGCTTCTTAAATTCGATCGGCTGGTCTTTTATATCAAAAAAGTTTTTCTTGATCCGTCCTCCAAGTATTATCAACAGCCCCCTGCCCCGGAAGACAGAATATGAGCGACACGGAAAACCAGCATTATACTTTTCGATGGATGTGCGTCATCATGGGCCCATGGCGGATCGCTTGGCTGATTCTTGCCGCCGCCCTGACTTCGATGTACATGGGGTCTTCGGTCGCGCCATTCGCCGGATATGTGAATTCGTGCACTTGGGGGATTTTTCTGTTCTGCGGAGCTGCATTTCTTGTTCTGTCGTTCTTTACGCTGATCTGTTATATTCTCGTTGCTCCGTTTCCGGCTTTTTTCCGCCGGGACATCATACCGTCGTTTTTCCGCCGCAACCATGACGGCACGCCGAAGGTCGTCAGGACGGTTTCCGTTTCCCGGGAACGCCTCGCAACCATGGAGAACTGCTACGGCCGAGGAATGGCATTCTGGATGACCGTCATTTGGCCGGTCCTGATTGCGATGTTCATCCAGCTGTGGGCGCGCGGAAAAGAGGATTACATGAACTGGCGCGATCCGAATGATTACAGCTTCTATCTGTATCCGGTGCTGTTCGTCTCCCTCGCGATCCCGTGGCACATGATCGACACCTGGCGAAGCGGACGGCGCTGCCCGTACTGCCTGACGCCGCGCACGAAAGACAACTTCGATTTCAAACACCATGTCTGCCTGCGGTGCCATACTCAGTTCGTCGCGGGAACCGAAACCGACCAGGATTCCCCTGCCCCGACAGATAACGCATAATAAGGAAAAAGCGCCCTGCCCGAAGCCGTTCTTCACAATGAGGAAGAGTTCTCCGGACAGGACGCCCGATCACGCCGGGATCCCGAGTCAATCGGGATCCCCTTTCCATGATCCAAGTTCAGGGGGACTTACAGCATATTCAGCCCGAAGTCACCTCCTCTGCTCTGACGTGACAGACGGCGCAGCGGTTTCGTCGCGGTGCGTCTGCGGCGGAAATGTCTGCCGAGCCGGACGGGCAGCAGATAACGCCGCGCGGTGCGTTCCGCCACATGAAGTCTCTGCGCGATGAGGGTCGTATTTCCCACATTCTCGTAATAGAACATCTTGTAGGCGGCCCAGCGTTTCGGTTCCCTGCTGGCCCAATCCGCCAGCAGGATCATCCGACGCAGCGTTTCGGTTCCCGGCATGTCGTTCTTTTTCCAGGAGGCGGTGTTTTGTTCCGCCTCGCGCAGGATCTGGTCCATACCGATTCCCTGATCTGATCCGATCTCTTCGTTATATTCACTCATGATAACGTCCGCATCTTTCTTTCGTTTTCGTTTTATGGATGGGGTACATGTGCAAAAAAAGTTAAAGGGTCTGGGTGTTCTGTCGTACAAATGTACGACACTTCGGGCGGCGAGCGGTTCATGCATGGTCCTTTCTCTTGGTGTTCTGTGGATGTATGATTCGAGACGAATCCGGGCATCTGAATTCAGTTTTGCAGGCCATCTTCCCGGATTCGGAAAAATATAGTACACTTCTCAGTTAAAGTCAAGTTCAAATTGAAACTTTTCTGAAACTTTATTGAAACTAGTTTCAATAAAGATATCTCAAAATCCTGAACCACAAAAGAAATACCGAACCTGTCGCTCCGGCGATTCTCGCGGCGTTTGAATCCGACCCCGCCCTGGCGTGTCCGGTATAAAAACAGCTCCGCGTGCTTGCAAACCCGCCGCGCGCGCATTATATTATTTGTCGGAATCGAACAGAGAACCTTATTACATTGAAAGGAAAACATCCATCATGGCAGAATTCACCGTCAAGACCAGCCGTCACTGCGAGATCATCGACATCACCGAGGACGTCAACCGCGTGCTGCCGCAGTCCATCCCGTGCGGCATGTGCCACATCTACTGCCCCCACACGACCGCTGGGATCACGATCAACGAAAACGCCGATCCGGATGTGAAGCACGACCTCCTGCAGAAACTCTCCGCCCTCATCCCGCACGACGAGGCGTATTACCAGCACTGCGAGGGAAACAGCGACGCGCACCTGAAAGCGATCCTGACCGGATTCTGCCAGACCGTGCCGTTCCGCAACGGACGCCTTGAGCTCGGCACCTGGCAGGGGATCTATTTCTGCGAGTACGACGGACCGCGCACGCGCCGCGTGAAAGTCTATTTCGAGCCCGCGGAAGCGTAATCTGCCCCTGCCCTCCCTCAAATTATCTCTATCCCCTGCCCCGGGATCATATTCGAGGCGGGGGTTCATTTTATCTTGAATATACAAAAATCCCGTAGAAAGTTCGGGCTTCCTACGGGATGATTTCTATTCAGGTGAGGTGATTCAGAGAAGAATCAGCTCTTCTTTTCGGCCGAAGCGGCGACGTTCTGCTCGCGGATCGCGGCGCGGCGGATCTTGCCGTTGACGGTCTTCGGGAGCTCGGCGACGAACTCGATGATGCGCGGATATTTGTACGGCGCGGTGTGGGTCTTGACGTAGTTCTTGATCTCTTCCTTGAGCTCGTCGGAACCTTCCTTGCCCTTCACGAGCACGATCGTGGCTTTCACGACCTTGCCACGGACGGGATCCGGCACGCCGGTCACGGCGCATTCGAGGATGTACGGAAGCTCCATGAGGACGCTTTCGACCTCGAACGGGCCGACGCGGTAGCCGGACGTCTTGATGATGTCGTCGGCGCGGCCCTGATACCAGAAGTAGCCGTCCTCGTCCTGCCACGCCTGGTCGCCGGTGTGGTAGTAGCCGTCGTGCCAGACTTTCTGCGTGTCCTCGGGATTCTTGACGTACTGGCAGAAGAGTCCGCACGGATGATCGTTCTGTTCCGCCTTCACGCAGATTTCGCCGGTCTCGCCGGTGCGGACCGGATTGCCTTCGGGATCGAGCAGGACGACCTCGTACTGCGGATTCGGGCGGCCCATGGAACCGGGACGCGGCTTCATGTCGGCGAGCGTGGCGATGGTCAGCGTGGTCTCGGTCTGGCCGAATCCTTCGTACGGGAGCTGGCCGGAAACGCGTGCGAACGCCTCGCTGACCTCGGCGGGCATGGCCTCGCCGGCGGTGGTGACGTGTTCGAGCGTGGAGAAGTCGACGTTGGAGAGGTCTTCCTTCACGAGGAAACGGAAGATGGTCGGCGGCGCGCAGAAGGTGGTGATGCCGTACTGCTTGAACATCGGAAGCAGGTCGGCGGCGTGGAAACGGTCGAAGTCGAACGTGAAGACGCCGGCTTCGCAGAGCCACTGGCCGTAGATCTTGCCCCAGAGCGCCTTGCCCCAGCCCGTGTCGGCGACCGTGAAGTGAAGGCCGTCGGGATTGACCTTGTGCCAGTGGCGCGCGGTCATGATGTGTCCGAGCGGATAGGCATGGTCGTGTTCGACCATCTTCGGATACCCGGTCGTGCCGGAGCTGAAGAAGACGAGCAGAGGATCGGTGGTCTTCAGGTCGGCGGGACGCTGGAAAACGGGCGGGAAGTTCGGATAGAGGGCGTCGAGGTCGAGCCAGCCGTCCTTCTGCCCGTTGACCGTGAGCTTGAGCGTCATGCCGGTCACGGCGGCGGCCTCGTCGACTTCCTTCGTGATGTTGCCGTCCGCGGAGCAGACCACATAGCGGATGTCGGCCTTCTTGAAACGGTATTCGAAGTCGTGCGCGGTCATCTGGCAGGAAGCCGGGACGGCCACGGCGCCGATCATGTGGAGCGCGTTCAGCACGAACCAGAACTGGTAGTGGCGTTTCATCACCAGCATCACGCGGTCGCCCTTGCGGATTCCGAGGGAATGCAGCAGATTCGCGCACCGCATGGCGTTCTCGGAGATGTCGCGGAACGTGAAGTCGCGGCAGACTTTGTCCTTGGAGACCCACTTCATGGCGATCTTATCCGGGCACTCGGCGGCGAGGCGGTTCAGCACGTCGTATGCGAAGTTGAACTTCTCCGGCACCTTGAAATGCACGGCCTTGAGCGTTCCGTCCGGATTCCACTCCTCCTCCATGTAGTCCTGATAGAGCAGACGGCGCTTGCCGGTCGGGGGTTCCTTCACCACGGTCTGCGGCACGAACGCGAACCGGTCGGGCTTGGCGTCGTCGTATTTGCTGTGCATGACGATGGAGAGGAACTTGCAGGGCTTTCCGTTGGCGGCCTGCATGGCGTGCGCCTCGCGGCCGTCGAAATAGATACTGTCGCCCTCGTTCAGGACTTCCTCCTTGCCGTGCAGGAAGACGCGCAGCGAACCGGACAGGATCAGGACGAATTCCTGGCCGTTGTGCTCGGAATACTGAAGCGGCTCGTTCTCGCCGGCGGGCGGAGCGGTGACGATGAAGGGCTCGCCGGTGCGGTCCTTCATACGGATCGCTTGGTGCAGATAGGAGAACTCGGGGCGGCGGACGAAGGGGAAGCCCTCGCCGCTGCGTGTGACGGTATACAGGGCCAGGTTCGGAGCTTCGCCGCTAATGACGGAGGAGACGTCCAGTCCGAAGTGTCCTGCCAGATTGTAGTAGAACGAGAACGGCGCCTGCTTGGCTCCGCTTTCGAACAGGGAGTACTCTTCCGGCGTGACGCCGAGGAGTTCCGCCATCTGTTCAACGGTGAAGTTTTTCTGAGCCCTGAGCTCACGGACTCTCATGGAGATTTGTTCTTTGTTTTCCATGTCTTGCGATCCTTGTTTTGGTTTGGTATTAGGATTGCTCAGGAAAAATCAGGCATCCGGATACGGGTGGAAACACGTCCGGACCACCCGTATCTTCCCTGTGCAAAGGGTTTCAACGGGCGGCCTTACTAATAATAATGTCGATGATAGCATCGGACGCGATTCGAATCGAGACAATACGGGCAGACGCGAACGCCGCGGCGGAGAATTCACCGTCGCGCAGTTCAAAACCGGCTGTCTGTTGGAACATCATTTGTTGTAGCCTCGATTCGTTCGTGAGAAAAAGAATGAATAAAAATATAGCCTCACTTCGAGCATTTTCAAGCAAAGAACGAAATAATCTTCCAAAAAAATCAACAAAAGAAAAGACTCCGGCGGAAATCTACCGCAGGAGTCCGGTATTGTTTTGTCAAGTCCGGAAGGGATTTATCCTCTTTATGCAAGGACAGTCCGCCTCAAATCGGCTTTACGCCCGCAGGAATGATCATCAGGCTGAATCCTGTGGCGGATCCGCCGGTGTTCTCCAGCCGGATCAGGATCGTGTTCCAGCCTTGTCGGAAATCAAACGGCTCAATGTGCTCATCGATGTTGTACCAGCTGGTCCCGGCGTCCTGCCATACGTCTTTGCCATTGATCCAGAGTCGTCCGCCGTCGTCGGTGCCGATCGCCACGAGCATGGAAACGGGTTCGTCGAAGTAGACCTCCGTGTACGCGTAGTACGTGGAATGATCCGTCGTGACGGGCACGGTGTTGTGCATGGATTCACTCTGCATGAACTTCCAGCGCAGGACTCCGTCCAGCGCGACTTTCCGTCCGACGACCTTGATCGGGTCGGAATCCGTCTCCTCGATCCCGACGCCCTTCTGTCCGTCCGTGTAGACTGCGTCCAGGTCGACAGAGAGTTCCGGCGGATGGATCAGCGCGAAATCGTCACGCCCGTAATTTTCCCACGGGCCTATGATGTACCACGTATTGATGTAAAGCCAGCCGCGGTTGGCGGCATCGCGCGTGAATCTGCGTCCGGGAAGTGCCTGAGCTTTGACCATATCCTTGTCCAGACGTTCTCCGGCGTATTCGCGCCACGCGGTAAGCGGTACGGCATCCGGAGCTTCCCCTGCCCCGCCGACACCCGAACCGGAACCTCCGCCCTGCCCATGTCCGCCGGAACCCCCTGCTGAGCCGGCCATCTGCGGCGCAGGTCTGCCGCCTTCAAACAGACTCGACAATCGCGCAACGGCTAGACCGGCCTGCCGGACAGCCTGACTGAGCAATTCGCGGTAACGGCTCAGTTCCGTCGTGCTTTTCACCGAGAGCGAGGCTGCGGCCGTGCCGGATTCGTCGCGCCCCCAGGGGGCGTCCTGTGATTGTATCCGGATCAGGTCGTCGAACGACGGCATGCGCGTTGATCCGGGCTTCATGACGGCCAGATGGTTTTGCTGGATTTCCGCCTCATAATCGCGAAGGAAGCCATACAAGGCGTCGATCGGCGTGTCGGCACGCAGGTCCGGCGGCGGGACATCCTGAAGAGCGCGCGCTTCGGACGTATCGTTGGCGTCCGCCGTGCTCGTGGGCAGGAGCGGGCGGCGTTCCACTGTGTCCAGCAGGGAATCCCGATCCGCCTTCATCCTTCGGGACATCTCCTGAAACGACTGAATCTGTGCAAGCAGTTTTTTTCTGATAAGGACTTCGGACTGAGCGACCAGCTTGACGGAGTAATCCTGCGGAAGCGGACGGCGGGACTGCATCTGTTTCAGTGAATTGTCCGGGCGTATCCGGAAATCCGCGGAGCGCGGCGTGTTTTTGTCCGATTCAACGTGACGCTCGCCTCGCATCGATCCGGCAGTGTTCGACCCGTAGAGAAGCAACAGCCCGGCGACGCTCAAGGTGACCGGAAGCCCCCATGTGAGAATGCGGAATCCCGTATCCTTCTTTCCGTTTCCGGCGTTCAGCTTGCTCATCAGGTCAAAAGGCGGTTTGTTGTCTGAGGACGGGCTGTTCATTTGTGCTGATCCCGATGTTGCTGAGGTTGTAGAACTGGCAGGCATCCATCACTTCGGCGAACCGCCCGAACGGCGTGCTTCGGTCCATGTCGATGCGGATGCGGCGTCCCGGGTCGGCGATGCAGAGTTCCCGGAGCTGTTCCAGCAGGAAATTCGTCGTGCACGGCTGTCCGTTCCAGTAGAAACGCCCCTCGGCGTCAAGCCCGATGACGGACTGTTTGTCGGTGGGGCGCAGCTTCACCGCGGCCTCCGAAGCGGGCAGATCGACCGGGATCTCCTTGCTTTTCACCTTTGTCATGGACGACACCAGGAAAAAGATGAGCAGCAGGAAAACGCAGTCGATCAGCGGCGACATGGAGATCTCCGGGCCGTCGTGTTCAGCGAAGAGCGACAGATTCATACGGCTTGCTCCCCAGCCGGACGCGCGTCCGGCTGAATCCGTGGATTTGACATTGGTCGAAGAGTGCGATGACTGTGCTGACCGGGACATCGCGGAACGCCGCCACGTCGATCCGGATCTGCGTTCCGGCGTTCGCCCTCAATTCGGACAGGAACCCGTCCATGTCCGGGATCGGCGCGTAGCTATTTTCCCCCGTGTACGCATCATGCCCCAGCACCTGATAGACACGCCCGGCGGCATCCACGGACAGGATCACGGAGCCCGCGCTCTGTTTCGTGGCGGACAAGCTCGCGCTCATGGGCGGCACGGAAAGCGGTATCTGCATCTCCCATTTCTTCATCATGGTGGTGACGAGGAAGAAGATGAGCAGCAGGAAAACGCAGTCGATCAGCGGCGACATCTGGACTTCCGCGCGATCGTCGTCTCCGAGTTCAAACCGCATGGCTGTCTCCTGCTGTTGAGACATTCTCTTTGCTTTGCTCCAGATACAGCACCGTGACGACGTGTTCCAGCTCGGCTTCCACGCGGGACGCCTGCCCCATGATCCGGTTTTTCAGCAGGTAATAGGCGGCGACAGTCGGGACCGCGATGATCAGGCCGGCCGCGGTCGTGATGAGCGCCTTCGAAATGGAGTCGGACAGGATGGACGCGCCGCCTTCGTCGCCGTAGAGCGCGACCAGTCCGAACGCCTCGATCATACCGACCACGGTTCCCAGCAGCCCGAGCAGGGGCGCCAGAGAGGAGATGATCGAAATCGGGTAGATTTTCGACAAATGTGTGCGGATATCGCGCGCCGCGATGTCGCCCGCCGTCTGGCTCACGGCCTCGCGTCCGGCGGCACGGTGTTTCAGCAGATATTCGAGCGCACGCGCCAGGGTTGATGTGTCATTCCGGCAGACGGCTTCCGCCCGGTCGAAATCACCTGTTTCCAAAGCCGCATTGACCGAATCGATCAACGCCTGCGGAGCGATCGCCGCCGCCCCGGAGAACTTCAATCTCTGCAAAGTGATGGCAATCGCGACGACAGCCAGCAGGTACAGCGGGATCATCATGAACCCGCCTGCCCGGATCTGGGCGCCCCAGTCGATCCTGACGCCCTGTTCCGGCGACTCGACGGGAACTCCTGCGGACCGCAGTTCAGACTGCGCAGACGAACCGGGATTCAAAACGTCCGGGATCGGTTTCGCCGCCTCGCTGGGCAGGACTTCCGGCGCACTTTGGAAATCCGATTCGCGTTTCGCGAGGAATATCTCATCGAATCCTGCATCGCGCCGTTCGGGACACAGGAACTGCACCCCCGTGATCGTGAAGTCGCCGAAATCCTTCCACATGTCGCGCGTTACGACCACCCATCCCTGCGCGCGGTCCACGACGGACAGCCCCTTCTGAATCCGCTTCGGGTTATCCGGTTCGCCCGGCCCGGCGGTATAGGTGTAGTCGAACGCCCGGCCCTTCGCGTTGGTCCCCTCGTCTTTCGTCAGGAACCTGAGACCGATCTGCGTCCCGCCCCACTTCACCCACACGAACGTGATGTAGCGGTATTCTCCCTCGCCGGGATGCTCGCGGATCGGGATCGACAGGCCGGTAAGCTCGGCATGCTGGTCCGCCCCGACGTAGATATAGTTGTCCGCCTCAGGAGAATACCCGCCGTCCTGGACGAAACTCTTCCCCTCGCTCCAATGCGCGCCGGAAGGGATTTTCGTGCTGAACAACTCGAAGCGAGGCTGTTCCTGCTTTGCCGTTGCATTTGTTTCCTGCGCACGCAGCGTCGATCCGGGAATCATCAGCAGGGACAAAAGCGTCAGAACAAACGCTGCTTGCATGATCCGGGCCGCCCCGGACGGGGAGAAGCGGTGTTTCATGGGAGGATCTCCTGTTCGTTTTCTCTGAAAAAACTTCTGTCTTAATAATAGCACATGTTTCAGCCTTTTTCAAGGACGGGTTCATTTTCTTGCGACTTATGATCTCTGCCAGTTTATTGAAGTGCAGCACGCCATTTTGCAACTTCCGCGCCGGGATCCGGGGCCTGCGTGAAGGCGGTCACGGCGGCGATGCGCCCTGCCCCGGCAGACTTGAGTTCGGTGAGGTGCTGATACTTGATGCCGCCCATGACGGAGAACGGCACGTGCACGAGCGGAACAAGCGCATGAAGCTGTTCCAGGCCGAGGAATGTACAGGCGAGCTGTTTGGTGTTCGTCGGGAAGATCGGGCCGATATTGAGGCAGGAACATCCCTCGTCCTGCGCCCGGCGGATCTCGTCGGCATTGTGCGTGGAGACGCCGATCAGCAGATCGGGAGCGATGCGGCGGGCATCCGGGAGAGGAATGTCGTCCTGCCCCAGATGCACGCCGTCCGCCTGCGCGATCAGCGCCGCGTCCACACGGTCGTCCACGATCAGCAGCGCGCCGCACTCCCAGGTGAGTTCGCGGACCAGCAGGAGCAGGTCCAGAAACGGACGGTCGGGCATGGTCTTTTCGCGGATTTGCAGGATGCGCGCACCGCCCGCCAGAAGCGACGCGGCAACGTCGACGGGGCTGCGTCCGGCGCAGAATTCGGACGTGACGACGGGATAGACGTCGGTCAGCCGGAACGCCTCCATACGTTCGTCCAGCGTGGTGTAGACACGGCGCGGCATAGGATCACTTCCCGAGTTTCTTCAGAATGAGATCCGCGGCCTTGCGTCCTGAGAGCATCATGCCGCCGAAAATCGGGCCCATGCGGTATCCGCCCATGACGTTGTTCGCGCTCATGCCGCAGGCAAAGAGACCAGGGAAGTATTCGCGGGTGTTCTCGACGGTGGAGGCTTCGCCGCTGTCGACCCACATGGGCTTTTCGCCGAGGATGCCGCCCGTGCTCGTGGCGAGCTTCAGCTGGGCCTTCTCGACCGCGAGGTGCATGATTTCGCTCGGGTGTCCCGTGCCGTCCAGCACGCACTGCGAGATTACGGTCAGAGGGTCCACATGCATGCCGAGGCGTTCGACGGGCGTCCAGTTGATGACGAGGCCGCCGACCTGCTCGCCGCGGAACACGATGTCTTCGACGCTGACGGCATTGAATATCTTCGCACCAGCGCTGACCGCGCCGAAGATAAGGCCGCTGGCCATTTCCACGGAGTCGAGCGTGTTGTAGCCGGGTGCGCCGGGGATGGACTTGTACTTGATGCCGAATTCGTCGAGGATCTCCAGTGAGGCGTTCTGCACGACGACTTCGTTGAAGAGCATGCCGCCGCCCCAAGTGCCGCCGCCGGGCGCGAGCTTGCGTTCGAAGATCGCCACGCGGATGCCGGCTTTCGCGAGGTAACGCGCGGCAACGAGCGCGGACGGACCGGCGCCGACGATGGCGACGTCGACCGTGAGGTTGTCGAGGAGTTTCGCCGAGTAGTTTTCGACGATGGCGCGGGAGATGGTCGTTTCGATGACCTGGGAGGAGGAATCCGACATGTTTGTCAATCCTTTCGTTTGGTTGATGGTTTCGTAGAAAACGCGGGCGGCTTTCCATCGGAAAGGATTGCGCTGTCGATTTCCTACGCCGGCATTATCCGGATCAGGTTATGCGGGTATGATCTCAGCCAGCCCGCGCATCGGATGACGCGCGATCCAGCACCCCGTGGTGTATGCAATTAATATACACCGGGAAGAGGGAAAATGCAAGTTGGTTTTCAGGGAGGCATTCCCGAATAAACGAAAACGGTGCGGACGGGTCTTCGAGAAACCGAGCCGCACCGGAAAAGCGGGAAATGTGTTTGGACTCTCAGATATCTTTTCTGACGGTAGACTTGACGCCGCTCCTGTCATGGACGCTTTTGATATAACGGAACGCGTCGTCGGCATTATCCGCGACATAGAAGAGATCGAGGTCGTCTTCGTTGATCATGCGGTCGCGGAGCATGGTATTGCGGAACCAGTCGAAGAGCGGCCCCCAGTATTCCTTGCCGACCGCCACGAGCGGGACGGTGCGGACTTTGCTGGTCTGGATGAGCGTGAGCACTTCGGAGAATTCATCGAGCGTGCCGAAGCCGCCGGGATAGACCGCGATCGCGACGGAATACTTGAGGAAACAGACCTTGCGCACGAAGAAATAGCGGAAATCAAGCGATTCGGTCTGATACGTATTCGGATGCTGTTCCATCGGGAGCTTGATGTTCAGCCCCACGGAATCGCCGTTCTTGTTCCACGCGCCGCGGTTGGCCGCTTCCATGATGCCGGGGCCTCCGCCGGTCAGGATACCGTAGCCGTTGTCCGTAAGAAGTTCGCCCAGACGGACGCAGTCCTGATAGACGGGATCCTCAGGTTTCGTACGGGCGGACCCGAAAACGGAAACGAGGCGTTTGTACTTGACCATGGTCTCGAAGGAGTCGATGAATTCCGACATGATGCGGAAGATGCGCCACGGCTCTTCGGCTTTCAGGTCGACCAGATCGGAAAAACCGGCGAGGTTGGTGGTTTCAAGATCGGCCATGCGTCACCTCACAGGGTTTCCAGATATTCGGCGTATTCTTCTTCCGACATGAGCTCGTCGACCTCGGTCGGGTCGATATTGTCGAGTTTGTACAGCCAGCCTTTCCCCTCGGCGCTGGAACTGATGAGGCCGGGATCGTCGTCGAGCGCATGGTTGACCGCCGTGACGGTCCCGCTCACGGGGGAATAGACGTCGGAGGAAGCGGACACGGACTCGATCGTGCCGATGCTGTCGCCGCAGATCAGGTCCGTTCCTTCACGGGGGAGATCGACGAACGTGATGTCGCCGAGGTCGGCGGCCGCATATTCGGAGATGCCGACGATGGCTTCTTCGCCGTCCGTTTTGACCCATTCGTGGGTTTTCGAGTAGTATTTGTCCATACCTTGGATTCCTCTGTGAAAAGGGTTCAGATAAAACGCATAGAGAAATTAAGCATAAAACTCGGTATTGTCAAGCTCCGTTTCCGAAAAAGTCCATATTTTTCTCGCTTTTTCCGGACTTTTACGCAAAAAAGAGGTCCGCAGCCGTTCTTTCGCCCGAATGCCGATGAAGAGAAGAGCACCGGGCGATTCATGCAAAAGTCAGATCACGGCCTGACGCGCGGTCACTCCTGAATCAATGTCGGCGAAGGTTCGGGTTCCCCGGCGATCGCATAAAGATAAAGGTTGCGGAGCACTTCGTCATAAGCAACGCACATATCCTTGAATTCATAATAGTGAAACGAATTGTTATAGGTCCACCATGTAACCGGCATTCCGTCCGCCTTTTTCGGGTTTTCTATGACGCGATTGAACAATCCGGCATGCCGGGAATTCAGCTGCATCACGAAATCATCTTTCACATCGGGAGAACATTCGAACTTCACCCACGCTTTTTTCCTGTTCGAGTCCTGCGTCATAAAGACATTGAGTTCTGTCACCTCAAAAGGAAGTGTAATCCCAAATCCGGTCAGAAGCGCTTTGGCGCGCGCCGTGGAGTATTCCTCCTCCAAATATAACGGTACGGAAAACTCATTGATAGTTGGAAAAACAAGAAGTCCAACAAAGAGTCCGAAGAGGAACATGACGATCGCGATCAATGCTTTCATGGTTTTGCTCCTGATTTTGAAGTAGGAAGTGAAAGGACATCGGTACAATATGCCCCAGTTTCACACAATATAACATCATATACACGCGATTGCAAATAGAAAATCAATAAAAAAACGGTCAAATCCGAAAAAGGACTGACCGTTTTGAAAAACAGATTGATGAAACGGTGTGATCAGAATCCGCCGAAGCCGCCCATACCGCCGCCGAAGCCGCCCATGCCGCCGCCGAAGCCGCCCATGCCGCCGCCGGCCGCCCATGCCGCCGCCAAAGTCCATACCGCCGCCGAAGCCGCCCATGCCGCCAGGACCACAGAAGCCGCCCATGCCGCCAGGACCACCGAAGCCGCCCATGCCGCCAGGACCACCGAAGTCCATACCGCCGCCGAAGCCGCCCATGCCGCCAGGACCGCCGAAGCCGCCCATGGCGCCAGGACCGCCGAAACCGCCGGGTCCGAAGTCCATGCCGGGTCCCATGCCGGGCCCCGTGATGGTCGTAGTCGTCATAATGGGACCGGCCGCATTATTTCTCTGTGCGTTCGCCGCCGCTTCAGTGGCCTTGCGGGCTTCTTCACGCTGGGCACGGCGTTCTTCCGCCGTCAGGCGTTTCGACGAATTGTCAACAGCTGCGACCGTCTTCTTCGAGGAACCGAAGGACGGAGGCGCAAACTGAATCAGAGCAAAAAGGATAAACGGAAGCGCTGTAAGGAGCAGGACAATAACGAACACCAGGTTGTACAGCGGACTGTTTTTTTGCACGTTCGACGAGGAAGAAGATTTTTTCATCGTTGTCTCCTGTTTGGACATCGGGGTATAATTTGAGCTAATCAAGATATTTAACGCCGGGGAAAGCGGTTTTATTGTATCAAATCATGAAAAAATTGAAAGAATGTTTGCTTTTTCCGGTCCAACGTGGTATATTGGAAACCATTGTCCGCACACATGATGTACTGAAAAGTACTTTATTATTCTCGACATCAAAAGTTTTCTATCAAATGAGCCGAACGTTCCAACGCGCCGTATTCATCACAGCCGCTATTCTCCTTGCTTTGGACATTCTTGGACTTTATGTCCCCGCGAAATTCGGCACGTGCTGGCTCGTGATCCCCGATGCCCTTGAGAACGCGTTCTGCGCCGACAACTTCCTGCGGGAAGGGAAATACGGCTTTTATTTGAACGGCGTGCTGCATCCGTCGCGTTATCTGCCGTGGTTTCCCCTGCTCTTCCTCGCGCCGTTTCAGGCGCTCACCGGCGATGTCTACGGCGCGGTCTACGGGTCCTGGCTCGCGGCCGCCGGACTCGCCGCTGTCATGTTTCTTTCCTGCCGACAGACTACGGTGCGTCCCGGACCAGCAGGGGCGCGGGATGTTGCGCTCGGCGGTCTGGCCGGACTGCTGACGTTCCCCGTTCTTCTGCTCAGTTCGTTCTTTATCGCGCTGACCGGATATGCGATGACCGAAATCCCATATCTGCTGTTCTGCGTATGGGCGATGATCCTCTGGACACGTCTCGCTTCGCGGCCCGGCGTCGACATGGCTTCGCTGATGTGGTGTTCCGTCCTGATCGCGCTCGGCGGATCGGTGCGGTCTTCAGCCTACCCGATGCTTGCCCTGCCCTATCTTCTGATCTTCATGCGCGAGAAGGCATGGAAACGGCGGTTCCTGCTGTGGTTCCTCGCCGCGCTTCCGACCGCGCTGGTCCTGATCGCATCCAACATCTTCAACTGGGGCGTCTTCGGATCGCCGTTCCGCACGGGGTATCATTTCTGGTGTCCCGTCCCGTACGACTTCATGCCGTTGACGTTCAACCTCCGCTATGTCGCGGAATATCTGCCGCGCCTGGTCCGGGAAAAAGGCTTCTGGCTGACGATGGCGCTTCTGGCGGTCTGCGCCGCATGGTTCTGCGCCTCGCGCACCGCCCGCAAGGAAAAACTCCGGAGTTTCCCGAAATGGACCGCGTGGGAAGCCGCCATGACGTTCGCCCTGCTCCAAAGCACGATCATTTTCGTCCTGTACATCGTTTATTTCTTCTATGACAAACGCATGTATCTGCCGATCCTGGTCATGGTTCTGCCGCCTGCCGCTTCCGCCGCGGCAAACCTGCTCCGCATGGTCCTGAAGAAACGACAGACGGCATGCTGGATCCTCGCAGGTGCGGCGGTTGTCCTGCAGCTCGTCGCAATGCACAATCTGAACGACTATCACAAGGCGATCCGCGGGATCCCGGACGACCGGGCGAAACTGGAATATCTCAGCTCAATCCTTCCCGGAAACGCCGTCCTGTTGTCCATGTTCAATCCCGCCGTCGCCGACAAGTTTTTCCAGCACGGCACCGACCGCAAGATCATCCCCGTCAACCGCATCCACGAATACGCCGACAAAATCGCCGCTCCGCAGAAGGTGAAGGCGTGCGATCCGCCGCCGCGCGATGCAGTCGACAACCTCGCGCCCGGGTTGCTCTCCCAACCCGGATGCTACCTGCCGTTCCCGTACGCGCTGTCCGACGATCCCGCGTTCTTCGAGGAGCTCATGAAGAAAAACGAGGGTGTCCCGTTCTACTTCATCACCGGCACGAACCGGATGGCGCCGCTTGAAATCCGGGCTGTGATGGAATTCGCGGACGCCGAAATCGTGGAGCAGAAAGACAACGTCATCGTGTGGCAGCTGCATCGGAAAGTGTCCGCGGCAGATGATGCCGGGACAGATGCGGACCAGGACGAAAGCGGACGGGAATAATCCTGAAAAGGAAACAAAGAGGCGGGGCGATCAGGTGTTGACGACGTCCGCCAGATGAATATCGATAACCTCGCCGTCTCCGGCATCCAGGAACCGCCGCGCGAGCCGTTCGAAACCGGGCGTCCGGTCGGTCACATAATACTGCGCACGTCCATTGCGGCCGGGTTCCGCGCACAATCCTTTTTCCTTCAGCAGACGGCTCAGATAATCCGCCGCGGCCGCCGCGCTGTCGAGGATCAGCGTGCCTTTCGGGAGATACTGGCTGAGGGCGGGCCGGAACAGCGGATAATGGGTGCAGCCGAGCAGCACGACCTCCGGCGGATCACGAAGAAGTTGTGCCAGATAGAGGTCGAATATCTCATGCACGATCGCGCCGTTCGTCACACCCTCCTCGATCACGGGCACGAAGAGCGGACACGCGATGCTCCGCACGATCAGACGAGGATCGGCGGCAAGCAGGGCGTGTTCGTACGCGCCGCTGGCGATGGTCCCGCGGGTACCAAGTACGGCGACCTTGCGCCGTCCGGACGCGAGTACAGCCTCCACGCCCGCCAGGATCACGCCGCCGAGCGGGAAAGAGTGTTTTTCGTGCAGGATGTTCGGCAATGCCAGCGCGGATACGGTGTTGCACGCCGCAACCGCCGCCTTGATCCCGAATTTCTCCAAAAATGCCAGGTCCTGACGCGCGAAGAGTTCGACCGTCTCCGGCGAACGGTTGCCGTACGGCACGCGGGCAGTATCGCCGAGGTAGATCACGTCTTCGTCCGGGAGTGCTTCCCGGACGGCCCGGACGACGGTAAGGCCGCCGAGACCGGAATCGAAGAGCCCGATCGGGCGGTTGTCATATTCCTTTGTGCGGCGTTTCGCGGGCATGGCGGTTCACTCCTCTTTCAGAAGTTCGGCGGGAACGGGGACATCGATCACCACGGCGGTTTCGTCGCAGTGGTCCTTTTTCGGGCAGACGCAGCAGTCGCTCCATATCTTCGGCGGGAACGTGTATTTGTCGATGATGCGGAATCCGAGGTACTGGAAGAACGCGACGCGGTACGTGAGCGCGAAGACGTGCCCGTGTCCGCCGCCGGTGCGTTCCATGGCTTTCACGAGCAGGGCTTTCACGAGACGCGAACCGATCCCCTGCCCCGCCAGGTCGCGGCGCACCGCCAGGGAACGGATCTCGTTGAGGTTGTTTCCGAAATCGCGGAGCGCACCGCATGCGGCGATAGTTCCATTCAATTCAGCCACGAGGAAATTCGCGATGCGCGCCTGAATATCCGCCACGGGACGCGGCAGGAGTTTGCCCTCGGTGGAAAACGTCGCCAGCAGGGCGTAGATCGCGGGCGCATCTTCGACTCTGGCCGGGCGGATCAGCGCACCGGGGCATGGCGACTGCGCCGCCATGTCAGGCTTTTGCCTCCCCGAAGTACTTGACGTCGCGGAAATGATGGTAGCGCTGTTCGACCAGCTCGTCGGCGGACATGTCGGATAAGTCTTCGAGCTGCTTCAGGATTTCGAGCTTGAGATAGGCCGCGGCCTTGTCATAGTTGTGATGCGCGCCGCCGACCGGTTCCGGGATCACCCCGTCGATCAGGCCGAGCCTCAGCAGTTCGTCGGCAGTGAGCTTCAACGCTGCGGCCGCCTGTTCGGAGTACGCGCGGTCTTTCCAGAGGATGGCCGCGCAGCCTTCGGGCGTGATGATGGAGTAATAGGAATTCTCGAGCAGGAAGACCTTGTTTGCCACGCCGAGGCCGAGCGCGCCGCCGCTGCCGCCCTCGCCGATCACGAACGAGATCACGGGGACTTTCAGCCCGAACATCTCGCGCAGATTGACCGCGATCGCCTCGCCGATATGGCGTTCCTCCGCGCCGACGCCGGGATAGGCACCGGGAGTGTCGATCAGCGTCACGATCGGAAGTCCGGCGAGTTCGGCGACCTTCATCAGGCGCAGCGCCTTGCGATAGCCTTCCGGGTTCGGGCAGCCGAAATTGCGGAACACGTTTTCCTTCACGTTGCGCCCCTTCTGCGTGCCGATCATCATCACGGGGATGCCGTCGATGCGCGCGAACCCGCCCACGATGGCCGGGTCGTCGGCGAATCTGCGGTCGCCGTGGAATTCCATGAAGTCGGTGCAGATACGGGAGATGTAGTCGAGGGAATACGGGCGGAACGGATGCCGGGCGAGCTGGACGCGCTGCCACGGGGTGAGATTGGTATAGATGGTCTTCTTGGCCGCGGTCAGCTTGCGGCGCAGGGAGCGGAGTTCTTTGGAATGGTCTCCCGAACCGGCGGCATCCATGCGCATGAGGGCGTCGATGCGGTCTTCCAGTTCGGCAAGAGGTTTTTCAAATTCCAGGACTGCAATGGACATTGGGATCGTTTCCTTTATGTTCGGCCGTTCGTTGACCCGGGATCATTTGATCTCCACGGTCGTTTCGAGCGGGACGAGGTCGTACAGTTCTTTCACATCGTCGTTCGACAATCTGAAATAGCCGGGCGCGCCGGGCGAAGCGTCGGGCGTGCCGGCGCGGTTCGTGCCATGGATGGCGGTACCCTCGGCGCCGGCGCTTGCGCCGGTCCCTTTCAGGGCCATCCAGCGGGCGCCGATGATATTCCCGGCGGAACCGGGCTGATACGTCTGTCCGTCCACGCGCCAGACCGGGTCCTTCTGCTTGGAGAAAATCCGGAAGGTCCCGGAGAAGGACTGGGAGATGGCGGAGCCGGGATAGACGCTGTAAATTTTGAAGAGTTTGTTGTTGGTCTTGAGGAGAAGCTTGTTGTCGGAACGGCGGATTTCGATGGACCACACGCTCTGGGGTATCTTGAGCTTCTGCCCGATGTTCAGGCGGGTCGTGGTCATGCCGTTCGCCTTCTGGATCGCCGAAACGGACGTATTGTAGTTCAGGGCGATCTTGGAAAGGGTATCGCCGCTCTTCACCGAGTAGTCGACGTTCGTTTCCGAATCGGTGCCGCTGCGGTAGATGTTCATGCTGGCGCGGCCGAGCAGGTTCGCCGCGGGCTCGAACAGGGAATCGGAGGAATCCATCGGCACGAGCATGTCGCGCAGGATCGTGCGGCATTTCTCGAATTTGCGTTCGTTGAACGCCTGGAGCGCCTCGTCATAGAGCTTGCGCTGCTGTTTCAGACGCTGCCGTTCGAATTCCTGAAGATCAAACTGATTCTCGGCAGAATCGTTCTCGCGGGCGCGATAGTCACGGATGGCGGCGGCAGTCTCATCGCTGTCGGCAAAGGCGCGCTCGTCCGCGAAGGTCAGCGCTGCGGCATCGTTGTCCCTGCGAAAACACGGTACAGGCCGGTACGATTGCGCCTAGACTCGGCGGTTCTGATCCCGTAGATACCATAACTGCCAGATGATTTTTTCTTCATCTTTGCCATTTTGACTCCGGCCTGTTTGCTGTTTTCGAGTTATAAATCTCGCGCCGAAAACTCAAACTTTGAGTTCGCGCGCTTATATAATCACTCTAATATATCACCTCTTTTCCATTTTGCCAGTGTTTTTTTCAAGTTTTTGAAGATTCTCACGACGCAAGCCGATTTTTTTCCTCCGAGGACTTGATTTTTCCGTTCAAGCGTGGCATAGTAACAGGCGGCCCTGCGCCGGGATGGGGAGAGCCCTGAGCAGGACTGCAGGATCGGAAACAGGAAGGGGGATCACGATGAGCCGCGGAAAAAAAGTATTGTTCGTCGTCACATCGCACGACAGGATGGGGGTACTGCGGAACCGGAAAACGGGTGTCTGGCTGGAGGATTTCGCCGTTGCGCATGACATCCTGTCCGAGGCCGGATACGAGGCGACGACCGCCTCGCCGCGCGGCGGGGAGATACCGGTCGACCCGGACAGCATGCGGGCAACAGAGCCGGGCTTCTTCGAGCCGGACATCTGGCTTGAACGGAAAAAGGAGCTTCTGCTGGAATCGGTCCCGTTGGGCGAGATCATGCCGGATGAATACGACGCCGTGTACTATCCCGGCGGCTACGGTTCGTTCTGGGATCTTTCGGTCAACCGGGACAATGCGGAACTGCTGGAATCCTTTGTCAACTCCGGCAAACCAGTTGCGGCCATCCGGCATGGCGGCGCCGCGCTCCTGTCTGCAAAAACGCCCGCCGGAGAAAGCATCCTGAATGGACGCCGGGTGACCGGGGCGAGCGACGACGAGGAACGTCAGATGGCGCTAGACCGGGTCGTTCCGTTTTCACTGGGGAAACGCCTGAGCCGCTGCGGAGCGGAGTACATCTGCACCGAACCGTGGAAACCGCATGTGATCACGGACGGGATGCTGATCACGGGACAGAACACGCAGTCGGCCGGTAAACTCGCGCGCGCCATGCTGTCCGTGATGGAGGGACCGGCGAACGGGAACGGATGACCCCCCTGCCGTGCTTCAAAAAATCAGAGGTACGGGTCGTATGTTTCGCCGGGCATCAGGAACGCCCTGCCTTCCTCGGATTTGAGGAACTGAAGCGTCAAATCCAGATCCCGTTCGAAAACATTGATCTTTTCCGGTTCGATCAAACTGAAGAAATTCTGCATGAAACAGGTATACGAAGATGCACACTGACGCCGCATGCGGAGTCCCTGCTGGGTCAGTCGGATGCCGTTCATGCGGCGGTCATGAGGCGAAGGAACACGCTCCACCATGCCGTCCTGGATCATCGCGTTCAGTGTCTGGGACACCACGCCTGATGGAACGCGGAATCTCGCCGCCAGATCCTTGACCGAGGGAGATCCGATGTTGTGACCGGAAAGGTGAAACAGGTAATTCAGTAGCCGGAGTTTGCCGAGCGTCATGCGTCCGCGCTTCCCGTAATAATACACCATCACCGGGATCTTCAGGTTCGTGGCAAAGTGAAGGATCAGGTTCCAGACCGGAAGCGTGTTCAGATACTCCCGGCCGTTCCATTCATGCGAGACAAGTCCGGGGACTGAAAGATCGGATGGCTGCCGGATCACCGCGAGCTCCCCGCCGGTCCGGCTTTCCGCCAGCCGCACGAAGACCTCTTCCGTGGCCGCCATTTCCTCCGGTGTTATTCCGCTGTACTGCCGGAATGCTTCCAGCATCTTTTCGAAATGACGGAGCGGAGTCTTGCGGAATTCCCGGAGCTGCTCTGTCACCTGGATTAAAAAGGACCTGTGATCCTGCTCGGACCGGACATGTTCCAGCAATCCGTCCTCGATCAGCGCGTCGACCGCCTGCGATACCGCCCCGGAGGATAGCCCGGTAATGGCAAGGAGGTCTTTCATCGCGGGGCGCGCGTCCGGCCGTTCGAAAAAGAACTGGACGATCGGAAACTTCGCGAAATTGAACTGGACTTTGTTCTTTTCCAGGAGATAATACGACGTATTCCGCAGAATGTCGGAGATATTGAACAGTCTCATCCAAATACTTCGTGCTTTATTCGAGCTGATCATTCGGGTCTCTATGTGGTGGTTCGGTTGCGGAACAATGCGGTTCTTTCCCGAAACAAGCGGAACTGGTGAATGATCCCGGCGGAAACGCGTGGGCGATAAGATTAGATTTCTAACAGACCTGTTAATATACATTCTCTCCCGAAAATAATCAAGCAGGTTTTCCAAAAAAAATTTTCACAAACATTACAAATTACAAATAATACTGCACCGGTCGGTCTTTCATACTTTTCCTGAAAAAACAGGTTTTCCGCTTGACTTTCCAGAGAAACGATGTATATTTGAGACAAAATGTCGCAAACATCACAACTAAAACGGAGTGTTATTATGTGTCCCAGATCCATGAAGGACCGCGTCATGAACCGAATAGGCGAACTTGACAGCGTCAACCTTCAGAATTTCATCCAGATGATCTCCAAGGAACATCGGTTCCTCAGCTCATTGTTCGACAGTCTCCAGGAAGCCATCCTCGTGATCTCGCCCGCGCACACCGTGCTGTACCACAATGCCGCAGCGCAGGAATTCCTCGGTCTCCCGGAAAATGCCGCCGCCCTTCCCGTGGAGAAAATGCTGCCCGGCCTCAACCTCGATCTCCTGCTTTCCGATTCCGGCATCGGCAGCCGGAAATCCATGCGGCAGGAACTTGAGCTGACCTACCCCGAACACCGCATCGTGCAGATGTACGCGCTGCCCATCGACCGGGAGGATGCCCCGTACGCGCTGATCCTGAACGACATCACGGCCACGATGGAGCGCGCCGCCGACATGGCGGAATCCGAACGCAGTAAAGCGGTCTCCATCCTCGCCGCCGAGGTCGCGCACG
>CACWOL010000031.1:41271-44960 GCA_902762495.1 uncultured bacterium
GACGCCGCGCAGGAAGTCGCCGAGGCGCGTTCCGAGGTGGAACGTCTCGACTCCATCATCAACCAGTTCCTGCACGCGCTGCGTCCCGGCAACCCCGTCTTCGACACGCTCGACCTGAAATCGCTCGTGCTGGATTCCCTGAACTTCATGAAACAGGAGATCACCGACCGGAAGATCCAGCTTGAGTTCTACTGGGGCGAAAACGTCCCGCAGATCAAGGGCGACGCGAACCAGCTCAAACAGGCGTTTTACAACCTCGCGCGCAACGCCATGCAGGCGATGCCGACGGGCGGGAAGCTCACGATCCGGTGCAGTGCCGATGACAACTTCGTGATGCTCTCCGTGTCCGACAGCGGATGCGGCATCAAGCCCGAAAACATGCAGAAGATTTTCCGGCCGTTCTTCACCACGAAGAACGCCGGCACCGGCCTCGGTCTCATGATCGTGGAGCGCATCGTCCGCGAACACGGCGGCAGCCTGGCCGTCGACAGCCGCGAAAATGCCGGGACCACGTTCACGATCAGCCTGCCCCGGAGGTTCCGGCTTGTGCGCGGACTGCCCGCGCCCGACGAACAGAAACAGATTCAGACCAAGGAAGGCCAAGCCGAATGACAAAACCGAATGCAAAACCGTCCATCCTCATCGTCGACGACGAACGCGGCTCGCGCGAAGTCCTCGCACGATTTCTCCGCCCCGAATACGACGTCACGACCGCCGAAGACGGCGAGATCGGCGTGAACCTGCTCTCCCGGAACACCTACGACCTTGTTTTGACCGACATCCGCATGCCCGGCATAGGCGGGTTCGACGTGCTGAAGAAGACGCTCTCCCTCCCCGATCCGCCCCCGTGCATCCTGTTCACAGCCTACGGATCGATCGACACAGCAGTCGAGGCCATGAAGCTTGGCGCGTTCGATTTCGTCACGAAGCCCGTCGACATCGACCAGCTCGAAATCCGCATCAAGCGCGCCCTTGAGACGCGCAGCATCAAGACGGAAAACGCCGAACTCAAACGCAAGCTCGACGAATCCCGCCGCGTGGTCCCGCACATTCTCGGCGACTCCCCTGCCATCCGGCAGGTCATGGATACCGTCCAGCAGATCGCGCCGACGCGATCCAGCGTGCTGATCCAGGGTGAAAGCGGGACCGGCAAGGAGCTTGTGGCGCGTGCCTTGCACGAGCTCAGCGGCCGCAAGGGCGACTTCGTGGCGATCCACTGCGCCGCCATCCCGGAGACGCTGTTCGAAAGCGAGCTTTTCGGCCACGAAAAAGGCGCGTTCACCGGAGCCGTCGAACAGCACAAGGGGTTCTTCGAAAAAGCAGACGGCGGGACCATCTTCCTTGACGAGATCGGCGAGGTCCCCCTCCCCGTCCAGGTCAAGCTTCTCCGCGTCCTCGAAACGCGTTCCTTCGAGCGCGTCGGCGGCACGCAGAACATCTCGGTCGACGTCCGCATCGTCTCCGCCACGAACCGCGACCTGGAGCAGATGGTCGCATCGGGGGCGTTCCGCGAAGACCTCTACTATCGCCTCAACGTCGTGAAGATCCTGATCCCGCCGCTCCGCGAGCGCACCTCCGACATCCCGATCCTCGTGCGCGGATTCCTCGCCCAGATCGCCGCCGAAAACGGCAAGGAGAACATGACGATATCCGAGCCCGCGATGGCAGCGCTCTGCGCCGCCCGCTGGCCCGGCAACATCCGCGAGCTCCGCAACTGCGTGGAAAACATGGTCGTCCTGTGCCGCACCGGCGAGATCGGACTTGAGAACGTCCCCGTGAATATCCGCGAATCCTCCTCGCCCGGCATCACGCGCAACATCCTCGCCGCTCCCTCCTGCGACCTGGAGAAGAACGAGCGCATCCTCATCGAACGCGCCCTGAACGAATGCGGAGGCAACCGCAGCCGCGCCGCCGAGAAGCTCGGCATCAGCAGGCGCACGCTCCACCGGAAACTGAAACTCTACAACATCGAATAAACATTTTTACCGAAAGGAAACCCATTATGGAAAACTGCCTGTTCTGCCGCATCGTCAACGGCGAAGTCCCGTCCGTGAAAGTCTACGAAGACGACCTCGTCCTCGCCTTCCTCGACCTCTTCCCCATCAACTTCGGACACGTCCTCGTCATCCCGAAGGAACACCACACCAGCGCCGCCACCATCCCGGAAGCCACCGCGGGCCGCATGTTCTTCGTCGGCGCGCGCATCGGCGCCGCCATGCGCCACGGGCTTGAGGCGGACGGCTTCAACTTCCACCTCTCCGACGGCACGACCGCCGGTCAGGTCGTGATGCACGCGCACCTCCATATCGTGCCGCGCTGGGCGGACGACGGGTTCCACTGGAACTGGCGTCAGCTCAAATACGAATCCGAGGAGAAGCGCATCGAACTCTGCGAAAAGATCAAGGCGCGTTTCAAACTCGTCCGCGACGATTCCGAGCTCGCCGCGAACAACGCCGCCTGCGATCCGGAATATCATTCCCCGCTCGCGAACGACGATCCCGCGAAGCACGGCGGCTGAACTCCGCCCCGCCCCGTTTCCCCAATTGCTTCCCCGCCCCGAAGGTCTCCGTCTCCGGGGCCTTTTTCGCGGTTAATTAACGCGGAAATAGTTTCGGAAACATACTTTTTGTAAAAAATAACGGTTCAGTCGCTTGCTTTTCCGCCCCGAAAAAGCTATACTATCATCAAACAGAGATTTGCTCTGATTCCTTCACCTCACATGCACCAATTGAAAGGAACCGGTCCATGATGAAAAAAGCTCTCCTCATACTCGCCGCCGCGGCGTCCGTTACCGCGCTCTTCGCCGCGGACACCCCGAAGACCAACCTCGGTAAACTCTACGAAAAGGACTTCCTGATCGGCGTCGCCCTCAACCAGCGGATCACAAGCCAGCAGGACAAGCCCCGTGCCGAGCTCGCCGCATCGCAGTTCAACTGCCTCACGCCGGAGAACTGCATGAAGTGGGACGCCACCGAGCCGCAGGAAGGCAAGTTCAACTTCGCCGCCGGCGACGACCTCGTGAAATACGCGCAGAAGAACAAGATGAAGATCCACGGACACACGCTCATCTGGCACAGTCAGACTCCGCAGTGGGTATTCCAGGGCGAGAACGGACAGCCCGCCACGCGCGAGCTCGTGCTGAAGCGCATGAAGAACCACATCGAAGGCGTCATGAAGCACTACAAGGGCAAGGTCGACGCTTGGGATGTGGTGAACGAGGCGTTCAACGAGGACGGCTCGCTCCGCAATTCGCAGTGGAAGCGCATCGTCGGCGAAGACTTCATCGAGAAGGCGTTCGAGTACGCGCGCGCCGCCGATCCCTCCGCCAAGCTCGTCTACAACGACTACAACGCAGACACGCCCTCGAAGCGCGACGGCATCGCGAAGCTCGCCAAGGAGCTCAAGAAAAAAGGTCTCATCGACGCGATCGGCATGCAGGGGCACTATCTGCTGGACTACCCGTCTTCTAAGCAGATCGAGGAAGCCATCAAGAAATACGCCGATGCTGGCGTAAAGGTCATGGTCACGGAAATGGACGTCGACGTTCTGCCCCGATCCAACGGGCGGGTCACCGCGGACATCTCCGCGACGCAGGAATACCAGGAGAAGAACAACCCGTACACGAAGGGCCTCCCGGACGAGATCAACAAGAAGCTCGCCGACCGCTATGCCGACATCTTCAAAGTCTT
>CACWOL010000032.1 GCA_902762495.1 uncultured bacterium
CTATGCGGCGCTTGAGCTCGCGAAACGCCCCGAGTTCGCAGGCAAACGCATCGTGGCGCTCCTGCCCGACACCGGCGAACGCTATCTCTCCACCTGGCTCTTCAGCGAGTGAACCGATTGTTTTGAACTTAAATGCAGAGTAAGACCATGAAGAAATACCTTCTGCCCGTGATCCTGCTGGCCGTCGGCGCTGCGATCGCCGCGGCCGCTTCCTTCGCGGCGAAAAAAGACGATTGTTGTCGGCACGCAAAGGCTTGTTGTGAGGCAAAAGGCGACTGCTGTAAAGATGCGTCCGTTGCTTCGGAAAAAGCCGACTGCTGCCGGCCTGTTCAGGACTGTTGCGAAGCTGTCGGCGACTGCTGCGGGCCCGTGAACGATGCAGAACCCGTGGAACAGTAACATGACGATACTGGAAGAAATCGCCGAACTGAAGACGAAACGCAACGCCCTGATTCTGGCACATAACTACACGAAGCCGGAAATCCAGGACATCGCGGATTTCGTCGGCGACTCGCTGGAACTCTCCCGCAAGGCCGCCGAATGCACGGCCCCGGTGATCGTGTTCTGCGGCGTCCGCTTCATGGCGGAGACCGCGAAAATCCTGTCGCCGGGGGCCATTGTGCTGCATCCGAACCCGCTCTCCGGGTGTCCGATGGCCGACATGGCGGACCCGGACGCCGTCGCCGCGTACAGAAAAGAGCACCCCGGGACGCTGATCGTCGCGTATGTGAACACGACCGCCGCGACCAAGACCGAGGTCGACCTCTGCTGCACCAGCGGCAACGCGGAAAAGCTCATCTCCGCGATCCCGGCGGAACAGGAAATACTGTTTCTGCCCGACGCCAACCTCGGCAGCAATATCGCGTCCAAGCTGAACCGGAAGATCGACCTGTGGCCGGGCTGCTGCCCCACGCACAACAAGATCATGCCGGAGCATATTCAGGCCGCGAAGGCAAAACACCCCGGCGCGCTTGTGCTGGTGCATCCCGAATGCCGTCCCGCCGTGGTCAAGCTCGCGGATCGGGCGCTTTCCACTGGCGGCATGCTGAAATTCGTGCGGGAATCCGATTGCCGTGAGTTCATTATCGGCACGGAGTGCGGCATCCTGCACCGTATGAAAAAGGAAAATCCGGAGAAGGAATTCTATCCGCTCGAACCCGAGGTGCTCTGCCCCAACATGAAGCGGATCACGCTCGAAGACGTGCTGTTCGCCCTGCGCGACCTCGAACCCTGGATCGAGCTGGACGCAGCCATGTGCCGCAGAGCGAAGAAGCCCATCGACCGCATGCTGGAGATCCTGCCGTGAAGATCGCCGTGGGACTCTCCGGCGGCGTCGATTCCTCGGTCGCGGCGGCCCTGCTCAGGGAACAGGGCCACGAGGTCGTCGGCATCACCATGAAGCTCTGGCGCGAGGGGCGTTACAAGGGCGGCGACAAGGACGCGTGTTTCGGACCCGGCGAGGCGGAGGACATCGCGAACGCGGAAGCACTGTGCTGTCAGCTCGGGATCGAATACCGCGTGTTCGACTGTGCCGACGAATACGAAAAGGTCGTGCTGGACTATTTCCGCTCGGAATACCTCGTCGGACGGACGCCGAATCCGTGCGTGCGCTGCAACGCCTTCATGAAATTCGGCGTGCTGCCGCAGCTTGCGCGGAAATCCGGCCTCGCGTTCGACAAGTTTGCGACGGGGCATTATGCCCGGCTCCGCGAGGAGAACGGCGCGGTTCATCTGTTCCGCGGCGCGGATGAGAAAAAAGACCAGTCGTATTTCCTCTACCGACTCAACCAAACTCAGCTCAAACGCCTTCTTTTCCCGCTCGGCGGCATGACCAAACAGGAAGTCCGCGAGCTCGCCGCCCGCTATGGGCTGAGCGTAAAGGACAAGCCGGACAGCCAGGATTTCTACAGCGGCGACCATGCGGAACTCCTGAACACGCCGCCGCGCGAGGGCAACATCGTGGATACGGCTGGAAACGTGCTCGGGAAGCATGACGGATTCTGGCATTTCACCATCGGCCAGCGGAAAGGGCTCGGCGTCGCCGCGAAACATCCGTTGTACGTGCTTGAACTCAATCCGTGCCGCAACGAGGTCGTGGTCGGCAGCGCGGACGATACGCTTCAGCATGAGCTCAAACTCGCGGACTGCGCCTGGATCACGGACGAGCCGTCAGGCGAGGTGCAGGTGAAGGTGCGTTCCGCATCGAACCTGCGAAATGCATTCTTCGAGGCGGGCAAACTCGTTTTTCCCGACGGCATCACGGCCGCCGCGCCCGGCCAGTCGGCTGTCCTGTATCGCGACGATGAGGTTCTGGGCGGCGGGATCATCGAATCAGCTGAGTGAATGGGAGAAAAACACATGAATCCGCTGATCGAAAAAGCCGCGCTCAAGCCGTACAACCTTACGCACGGGGAGATCGTTTCTCTGCTCTCCCTCGAGGATACGGATGAACTCTTTTCCGCCGCCTACCAGCTCAAATGCCGTTATGTCGGCAAGACCGTTTCCATGCGCGGGATCATCGAGATGGGCAACGTCTGCGCGAAGAACTGTTATTACTGCGGGATCCGGCGCGGCAATCCGAACGTGAAACGCTATCAGCTGAGCGAAGACGACGTGGTCCGCATGGCGCGCTGGAGTTTCGAGCAGGATTACGGTTCGCTGGTGCTTCAGTCCGGCGAGCTCGAATCCGAGCGGAACACGGAGTACATCGAACGCATCCTGAAACGTATCCGCGAGTTCGGAGGCGACGCTTTCGGGATCACGCTCAGTCTGGGTGAGCAGACCGAGGAAGTCTACCGCCGCTGGCGGGAGGCCGGAGCGCACCGTTATCTCCTGCGAATCGAGAGCTCCGTGCCGGAACTGTACGCGAAACTGCACCCCGCTGATCACTCTTTCGAACGCCGCGCGGAGTGTCTGCGCGTGCTGAAACGCCTCGGCTACCAGACCGGAAGCGGCGTGATGATCGGCCTGCCGGGGCAGACGCTCGACGACCTCGCGCATGACATTGAATTCTACCACGCGCTCGATCTCGACATGATCGGTATGGGGCCGTATCTGCCGCACGCCGACACGCCGATGGGGCGAGGACTTGAGCTCACGGATGCTTACGCGGCAGCTCAGCTCAAACTCGGGCTGAAAATGATTGCTGTCACGCGGCTGTATCTGCATGACGTGAATATCGCGGCGACGACCGCGCTTCAGGCGCTGGACGACCGCGGGCGCGAACAGGGGATCCTCTCGGGCGCAAACGTGCTCATGCCGAACGTGACCGACACGGAGTACCGCCGCAATTACCAGCTCTACGAGAACAAGCCGTGCCTGGACGAGAATTCGGCGAAATGCCGGAATTGCCTGAACTGGCGCGTCCTCGCGATCGGCGAAACGATCAACTGGGGACAGCGCGGGGATCCTCCGCATTACAACGCAAAGAATCCCCGCAAGGCGTAAGTACGCGATTTCAGCCTTTGTTTACTTTTTCGGCTGCTCCAGCAGGGATTTGATAAGCTTTTCGAGCTCGTCCAGACTGTCGCCGGACTCAAAACGCTTCACGACCTTGCCGTTACGGTCCACAAGGAATTTCGTGAAGTTCCAGCGGATGTCCGCCCTGTTCGTTTCCTCCTTCAGGAACTTGTAAAGCCCGATTTGATTGTCGCCGTTCACGTCGCACTTGGTCATCCGCGGGAACGTGGTGCTGTAGCGCGAGGTGCAGAACGTGTTGATCTCCTCGTCGCTGCCGGGCGCCTGCGCGCCGAACTGGTTGCAGGGGATGTCGATGAGCTCGAAGCCCTTGTCGTGATATTCCTTATAAAGCTTTTCGAGGCGTTCGTACTGCGGCGTGAATCCGCAGCGCGTGGCGGTGTTCACCACGAGTACGACCTTGCCCTTGAAATCGGAGGTCTTGACTTCTTTGCCGTCCCACGATTTGAGCTTATAATCGTAGAATCCGGCTTTTTTTACGACATCGTGAAATTTGGGAAGGACCATGGATTTGATCCACTCGGTGATCTCCTTCTCCCTGTCCGCCTCGCGGACGGATGCCCCGCGGAATGCTTTCGCAGGAAGTATGGCTTTGGCTTTTTCCGCGAGCTTTTTCGCATCGCGTTCGCAGTTCTGCATGCCGCCGCTGCCGTAGGTGAAGAACGGGATCACGGTCTTGTCCGCGAGGTCGGCGGAGGCGAGGAAACTCGCCGCCGGAGGTGCGATCGTGCCGAACCAGTTCGGAGAGCCGATGAAGATGACGTCATACTTTTTGAAGTCGACGGGTTCGTTCGCGAGTTCGACGCGGACGCCGCTCTGGATTTCCTTCTGCGCTTGCGCCAGACATGCGTTGTAGTCCTTCGGATAGGCGTTCTTCGGCTTGATCTCAAGCAGTTCGCCGTTGGTGTGTTTCCGGATCAGTTCCGCAATGTATTTCGTATTGCCGGATTCGCTCCAGGAATAATACGCAACGAGAATGCGCTCCGGCTCGACGGATATCTTTTCGGGCGCATCGGCGGCAAACGAGCTGAGGACCGCGAAAGCGGCGAACGTGACGGCGATCAATTTACGGAACAACATAGCAACCTCCTGTTTTGTTAAAAAAAGATACGGTAGAAAAGCCGACTGAATTAATATAGTTTTATTCGGGACGATTTCAAGAGAAAAAGGAAACAAAATCTTTTTTCGGGCGTGACGGGCCGATTCAGACGGTATCCGCGAACACTTCCGTTTATCCGTGACGCGCGCAGACGAGGAAAAGTCATCCGTTTTTGAGGTGGAAACAACTTTTTTCAAGAAAATCTACTATTTTTGTTTGCTTTTGGCTTGACAAACCGGATTTTCAGGTGTATATTAATTCTGTCGTGAACGGGATTTCAGTTCCGTTCTTTTTTGTTTGAAATATACATTACCATATCAGTAGTGTATGCTTCAAAGCAAATCGTCAAACAAACCATCAAACCAACCTCGAAACCAATCTGCCCAAGGAGAAGTCACCAAAGACACAAGCACCACCCCAGTCTTCCCCGAAAGAACCCGTCCCTCCGTGTTCCAAGAGTCCATGGTCTTCCGAATGCGATGTTGTACGTGTTTTGCCGCGGAATAAAGTTCCATCCATCCCAACACAACTTCAATCAACACCACAGACAGGAAATCAACCATGAACAACAGAAAACATATTCTCGCCGCTCTCCTGACGGCAGGCATTGCAAGCGCGCCGCTTCTGTACGGCCAGACGCCGGAAGAACAGGACATCCGGACCATCCGTCTTCTCCAGGACGACGGCCAGGTCAACATCGTCAGCAAGGTGTACGAACTCAAATATCTCAAGGCGACCGACATCCGCCCGTTCATCGAAGCGGCGGTCAAACGTTACAGCGCCGCGTCCAAAGTCGACCGGGTGAATTACTCGAAGGAAAAGAAACAGATGATTCTCGTTTCGACCGGCGAGGACTTCATCCCGTACGTGGACGAACTGGTCGCCGGGCTTGACCAGCCCGGCAAGGAAGAGAACGGTTCCATCATCAAAGGCACCGGGGTCACGAAGATCACGTACATCCCGAACTACCGCGCTGCGGACGACATCGTGCGACTCATCAACGAAGGCACGATGAAGACGCCCGAAGGCCGCGCCTACCTGAACAAGGACACCAACACGATCTACTGGAAGGATGACGAACAGGCCGCACTGGCGACGCTCGCGTGGGTCAAGTACCTCGACCGTCCCGTGCCGCAGGTCAATCTGCGCCTCAACTACTACGAGATTCGCGAAAGCGATCTGCGCGACATCGGGCTGGACTACCTGGCCTGGAAGAACGGTCCCGGCCTGGACCTCTTCTCCGCCGGATACAGCGCCGGAAAAGTGTTCTCTTCCGAATCCATCCTCAAACTGATCAGCGGTGCGGCGAAATTCGCCGACATCACCAAGCATTTCTCCACCTCGTGGGGATACGGAGCGTTCTTCACGGCGCCGCAGTTCGACCTGAGTTTCGTCCGCGTGCTCCAGCAGTCCGGCAACGCGAAACTCGCGGCGCACGCCGACCTCACGTTCGTGAATACGCCGATTTATGACGCGGCCGCGCTGAACACGCATCTGCCGAAGGTCTACACCGCCACGCTCACGCCCGGCTATGAAAACATCAGCAAGGATTCCGACGACCGCACGCACATCGTGAAGGGCGCGGACAGCAGGCTGACGCTCTCGGTCATCAACCCGGTGATCTGCTTCGGCGCATCGCAGGACGACATCGCCGCGAACGGACAGATCCCGTCCTCGGAGGAATTCTATGCCGCGGACAACGGCGGCGTGGTCTTCGCCTACAACCTGCTTTCCGAGACCGTGACCGAACGCAGCAACCGCGGCGACGAACTCGGCAATACGAGCGCCGTTTCCGGCGAACTCACGCTCGGATTCAAGACCGAAAAACTGCTGGCCACCTATGTCCGCGAACAGGACGTGGAACAGACCGTCGGCATCCCGTTCCTCGTGCGGATCCCCGTGCTGAAATACCTCTTCGGCACCACGACCACCATCAAGGAAAAGACTTACGTCATCGTGACCGGCGAAGCGAACCTGGTGCATCCGAACGGCGAAACGCCCGTTCCGGTCAGCCGCGAAGTCGCATCCAACCTCTGATTATGAAAGGAACATGAGCCATGAACAACATCAAGACCCTTATTGCAATTCTCGCGGCGGCTTCCGTCCCCGCGTTTGCCGAAGATATCGACCTCACCCCGCATCAGATCCCCGGCAGCGTCAAGGCAGACGCGAACATTCCGAGCGCGGGATACGGCAGCACCACGGTCCAGACCCAGCTGCGCGTGGACGTGAAGGAATCGGAACAGGCGATCCGTTTCGTCCGGACCAACACCGATCCGCTCGTCATCACGAAGCTTTACACCCTGAAACACGCCGAACCCTACGCGCTCCGCGGCTATCTGCTGAGCGTGGTGCAGGGCGTAAAGGTCGGCGGAAACCCGGTCCAGGTGGACGCGGTGGAGTTCAACGACGGACGCGGCGTCCTGCTTGTCTCCGCCGAGGACTACCGTTTCGAAAAGACCGGAAACGGCGAGAGCATCGACGAGATTATCGAACGCCTGGACCAGCCCGGGATCGGGTATTCCTCGGGGCGTCCGAAATACATCTACTTCCCGAAAGTGAACGCCGCGGCCAACCTGAAGGAAATGCTGGTGAACGTCGGCGCACACACCCGCGATGAATTCATTGAGTTCACGGGCGGCACGGATGCGCTCACGGTGGACGGCGGCCTGAACGCACTGTTCATCGCGGCTCCGAACTGGAGTCTCGCCAGCATCAAGGAGCAGCTGGAGCAGTACGACCGGCCGATGCCGGAAATCCGTCTCGAATACCAGCTCGTCGAAATCAGCGCGGAAAACGACGACAAGCTCGGCGTGGACTTCCAGAGCTGGAAGAACAACGACGGCGTGGACTTCTTCTCCGCGGGCGGTCGCTACCGCAATAACTGGGCGAGCACGTTCGCGGGCGGGATCGACGGTTCCCACTCCAGCCGCACCGACTTCTTCAACTTCAACCCGAAATGGAACTCGGAATACTTCGATTTCCTGACTTCCACCGGACGGGCGAAAGTCGTGACGCAGGGTGTGATCGTGGCGAAGAACCGCCGCCAGTCGACCGTTTCGGTTGGGACCGGCCTCTTCTATGAGAAGCAGACGCCCATTCCCGACACCACGATCAACGACAAGATCCCCGGCAAACACGAAAAGCTGCCCGACGAGGCGAATCTCGCCGTTCACCACGGCAACACCCAGACCACGACCGCCGCGAACGGATTCCGGTTCGAGCTGGACGTGACGCCCGTCGTTACCGGGAAAGCCTCCATCCTGCCGATCAAGGTCTCCGGTACGAGCCTGCTCGGCTGGAACAGCGACGGTTCCCCGCGCCTGAACAAGTCCGAGTTCGAGACCGAGGTCCATATTGGAAACGAGGGAAAGGATTTCGTGATCGGCGGCATCAAGCGGACCAACGTGATTCGCAGCGTCTCCGGCATCCCGTTCCTGAAGGATATCCCCATCCTCGGCTGGGCGCTTTCCTCCGAAAGTGAGACGACCCGCACGTCCGAACTGGTGCTGATCGCCCGGGCCGAGCTCTCCGGTCCGTTCGACACCGCGCCGGAGATCATCCGCAACGACATCTCCACGGTCGTCGACAAGGTCTCGGCCGCGGCGGAACACCCGATCACCAACCTCGGATTCCAGCAGCTGATCCTCGACAGCGACGACAAGTTCGAGGACGACAAGACCGGCGAGCCCGAAGTCGTCGAGCCGGAAGAAAATCCCGCGCCCGACACGACCGGCATCCCCGGACCGATCCCGAATGTCTGACCGAACGCCGATTGATTCAAAAACAAAGAAAGGAACCTGAACCATGACCATCAAACATACGCTCATACCCCTGCTTGCCGCAGGGGTTCTCTCGACCTTCTTCCTCGCCGGATGCGGCAAGGAAAGCGCCGCGGGCAAGGACAAAGTCCGCGTCGGTTACCTCGCCGAGCCTGCGCACGGCCTGCACTTCATCGCGAAGGATCTGGGCTATTTCGATGAAGAGAACCTCGACGTCGACCTCTTCCAGTTCAATACGACCGCCGAAGGCTGCTCCGCGGTCCAGGCACAGAAACTTGACGTCGGAACGTTCGGCACGGCGGCTCCGCTGCTCTTCATCGCCCGCGGCGTCGACTTCACCATCTTCGGCGGCATGATGATCGGCGGCCAGGCCATCATCGTGAAGCCGGAGAACCTGAACAAGTTCAAAGACCTGAGCAACTTCAAGGGCAAGAAGGTCGGCCTCGGCAAGCTCTCCACCGGCGACGTCATCTTCCGCGGTGCGCTGAAGAAGGCCGGGATCGACCCGAACAAGGATCTGGAGATCATTGAATTCGGCGGCCAGAGCGCCGTCGTGGAGGCCGTGAACAAGGGCGCGGTCGACGCAGGCATCGTGTTCAGTCCGCATTTCTCCCTCGCGAAGAAGAATTTCGGCCTCGAAGTCTCCAACTACATCGCCGACTTCCAGCCGGACTACACCTGCTGCCGCCTGATCGCCAATACCCCCGACCTTCAGAAGAAACGCGACATCTACCGCCGTTACCTCATCGCGGAGATCCGCGCCTACAAGTTCTACCGCGAGAACGAGGCGGAGACCATTCAGATCTTCGCGAAGGCGTTCAAGCTGGACCCGGAACTGCTGAAGGCCGACACCTACACGAACAAGACGTTCACGTCCAACCCCGACCCTCTGAAGAAGGGCACGGTCGACTTCTGGGAGACCATGAAGGAGATCGACTATCTCCCGGAGAACGACGTGCACATCGACGATCATATCGACCCCACGATCTACCGGGAAGCCCTCGATGAAGTCCTGAAACGCTATCCGGACGACCCCATCTACAAGGAAATGGACGCCTTCTTCAAGGCAAACAACTGAGGAACGTATTTTCAGCCTCGAAACCTTACCCAAAGACCCTCATGCAGGTAAAACCGTGAAGATACTGCTCGTCCTTGAATTCATCGCCCTGACCGCCGCGGCGCTGTGGAAACACGACTGGTTCGCCGCCGCCGCGGGCGTCCTGATCCCCGCCGCCGCCCTGGTCCGCACGCTGTTCGTGTGGGACAAGGCACGCCGCACCGCGATCGTGGACGTGACAGCGGTCCTGGAAGGCTTCCTGCTGGCGTGGCAGCTGGTCACGTCCAACTGGCCGGTGCTCGACCCGGTGTACTTCCCGGCTCTCGACACTGTCCTGCGGCAGTTCTTCAGCGAACTGAAAGACATGGCCCACGGCATGCTCTCCTCGCTCTTCCTGCTGGGGACCGCGTACCTGCTTTCGCTGGGCACGGCGATCCCGGGCGGCCTGCTGGTCGGAAGCTCCACGCGCCTCCGCAACGCCGCCGAGCCGTTCAGCAAGGTCCTGAGCGTGATCCCGCCGATCGTGTACATCCCGTACGCCATCCGACTGCTGCCGAGCTTCAGCGCCGCCTCGATCTTCGTGATCTGGTCCGGCGCGTTCTGGCCGATCTTCGCGAACACCGTCGCCGGCGTCGTGAACATTCCGGAAACCATGCTGGACTCCGCCCGCATGCTCCACCTGAAACGCGGCACGTTCATCTTCCGCGTGCTTCTGCCGGGTGCGATGCCGTCGATCCTGACCGGGGCGTCCCTGAGCTTGGTCTTCAGCTTCCTGCTGCTGACCGCCGCCGAGCTGATCGGCGCGACGGAAGGTCTCGGATGGTACGTGAAGGACCGCGCGGACTTCGGCGACTACGCCAGAGTCATCGTCGGCATCATCTTCATCGGGCTTGTGATCACGGCGATCTCCGCCGCGTTCAAGCGGATCGAAAAGCGCATCCTGCGCTACAAGGAGGCCGGACAATGATCGAATGCAGAAATCTAACCGTTGCGTTTCAGAATAAGACCATTCTGGACCGGATCAACCTGACCGTTCAGGACGGTGCGTTCCTCTGCCTGCTCGGTCAGTCCGGCTGCGGCAAGTCCACGCTTCTGCGGACGTTCGCCGGCCTGCTGAAACCGACCTCCGGGGAAGTCTTCGTGGACGGCAAGGCGGTCGACGGACCGGAAAAAGCCTGTTCCGTGGTGTTTCAGGACTACTCGCTTTTCCCCTGGATGACCACCGGGAAGAACCTGATGCTCGCGCTGGCGGCGTCCTTTCCGCAGAAGAACAAGGCGGAAATCCGCAATCTGGCGGAATCCTACCTGGAAATGGTCGGACTGGGCGGCGTGTTCAACCTGTACCCGGCGGCGCTCTCCGGCGGCATGCGCCAGCGCGCGGCGATCGCACGGGCCATCGCCACGCCGAGCAAGGTCCTGCTCATGGACGAACCGTTCGGCGCGCTCGACCCCGTGAACCGGGCGATGCTTCAGGACCTGGTCCGCGAGCTTCACCGGGACTCGCGCGGCGCGCGTACCGTGGTATTCGTCACGCACGACGTGGACGAGGCGCTTTACCTCGGGACGGAGATCGCCGTGCTCGGCAGTTCGCCCGGACGTGTCATCGCGCTGGAAAAGAATCCCTCCTCCCGCCAGCTCCCCAGGGAAAAGCTCTTCGAAAACGAATCCGTCATCTCGCTCCAGCGGAAGATCATGGACATCTACCGCTCCGACATGAACGAAAAACTGAACTCGCGGGAATCGTTCCACTCCGGCAACGGCATCTGATACAAGACAACAACGCTACACATAGAAGGAGATATAACCATGAACATCAAACATGCGCTCGTTACACTTCTCGCCGCGGGGATCGTCCCGGCGGCGTTCCTAATCGGATGCGGCAAACAGGATGCCGCGGCCCCGGTGCTCCGCGTCGGCTACCAGCAGGGCGGCAGCTCGACCTTGCCGATGATCGCCCTGAACGAGAACTATTTCGACCAGTCCGGCGTCAAGACCGATTTCGTGCTGTTCACCAACTCCAGCGACGGCCTGAACGCCCTGAACGCGGGCAAGCTCGACATCGGCGTGTCGTTTGGCACGGGCGGTCCGCTCACGTTCGTCTCCAAAGGCTCGAAGTTCGTCATCATCGGCGGCAACCTTTCCGGCGGGCATCCGATCATTACCAAGCCCGAACACGCGGACGAGTACAAAAGCATCGCGGACTTCAAGGGAAAAACGGTCGGCACGCCCCGCGTCTTCACCTCGGACGTCGTGTTCCGCGGAGCATTGTTCGAGGCCGGGATCGACCCGGAGAAGGACCTGACTATCGTCGAGTTCAAACGCCCGGTCGACGTACTGGAAGCCGTCAAGAGCGGCAAGGTCGACGTCGGCATCGGCGCGACCAACATCATCGGTCAGTCGGTCCAGGCCGGGCTTGCCTCTCCGCTGTGGAGCAACGACCTGTGGCCGAATCACCCCTGCTGCCGCATCGTCGTGACCGAGGACGCGCTTCAGAAATACCGTCCCGAGCTCGTGAAGTTCCTGAAGGCGGAACTCCTCGCCGAGAAGAAGTTCGTCGACGATCCGCAGTCCGGCGTCCGTGCCGACGTGGAGCAGCAGAAATTCGGCGAGAAGCTCGCGAGCGACCTGGTGCTGAATCCGCACCTCCAGTTCTCCGTCGATCCGAACCGCAAGGGAGTCGAGGCCATGTGGGCGCACATGAAGAAGATCGGCTATGCGGACGGCGATCCCGATTTCTCGAAGGTGATCGACACCACGCTGTACCTCGAGGCGCTCCAGGAACTCCGCAAGGAACAGCCGAACGAGCCCTTCTGGGAAAAACTCGAACAACGCTATAAGGATCAGAACTTGTGAAAGAGACCCCGCTCATCGAGCTGCGCGACCTGTCGTTCTCTCACGCCGGAGAACAGACCCTGGCTCACATTGACCTCTCCGTGGCCGCCAGCGAATTCATCGCCGTCATCGGCCCTTCCGGCTGCGGCAAAAGCACGCTGCTGCGGCTCGTGGGCGGGCTCCTCACGCCTTCTTCCGGCGAGGTCCTCGTCGGAGGGAAGAATGTCACCGGGCCCGGCCTCGACCGTGCCATGGTCTTTCAGGACTACAGCCTGTTCCCGTGGAGCTCCTGTGCCGACAACATCGTGCTGGCGTTGGAACAGGCCCGTCCCGAGCTCACCCGCGCCGAACGCCGCCAGATCGCCGAAGACTATCTGACGATGGTCGGCTTGGCGAATGCCGGACGCAAGCTGCCCGGCGAGCTTTCCGGCGGCATGCGGCAGCGCGCCGCGATCGCCCGCGCCCTCGCCATGAACTCTCCGATCCTGCTCATGGACGAGCCGTTCGGCGCGCTTGACGCCATCACGCGGGCGAAACAGCAGGACATGCTGCTTGAGATCTGGCAGGCCGGAGGTTCGCTGAAGAAGACCGTGATCTTCGTGACGCACGACGTGGACGAGGCGCTGATCCTCGCCGGACGCGTGATCGTGCTGGGCGTCTGTCCCGGCCATGTGGCCGCCGATATCCCCGTCGACCTGCCGCGTCCGCGTTCCCGCGCCACGCTCATGGCCGACGGGCGGTTCCGCGAGCTTCGCGAACGCCTGATGCAGGAACTCAACGACGCCGTCGAACGCCAGCTGGCGGCATCCCAGGAACAGCAGGAAGGAAGCGGAATATGAACAATCGTGAATTCGAACAGAAAAAAGCGAAACGCGACCGCCGGACCGCCGCGATCGGCGCGACCGCGGTGTTTGGCGTCCTGATCGCGCTCTACGCCGTCCTGACGGACCTCACCCACGCCCTTGATCCGGTTCTCTTCCCCGGGCTCGGCGTCATCCTTCCCGAAATGGCGCGTTCCTCCGGCGAACTCCTCAAGGGATTCCTTTACTCCATGCGCCTGCTGATCCCGTCGCTCGCCGCCGGGATTCTCGCCGGGGTCGCCTGCGGGCTCGCGGTCGGGATGCACCCGAAAGTCAAACTGGTCCTGATGCCGCTTTTCCGCGCGCTGAACCCGGTTCCACCGACCATGCTGATCCCGTACGCCATCGCGGTCCTGCCGTCCTTCTGGCTGTCCTCCGCCGTCATCATCTTCCTCGGCGTCTTCTGGCCGGTCCTGATGAGTACGCTGCACGGCGTCGTGATGCTGGAGCCGCGCTGGATCGACAACGCCCGCTGCCTGCAGCTGACCGGGCGCAAGCTTGTTTTCAAGGTGATCCTGCCCGGAGCCATGCCGCAGATCTTCGCCGGCATCGGATCGGGCCTCATATTCAGCTTCATCCTGCTGACCGTGGCCGAGATGTTCGGCGCGAAGGCGGGCATGGGCTTCTATGTCCAGTATTACGCCGACTTCGCCGAATACGGCAAGGTCCTCGGCGGAATCATCTTCCTGTCCGTCGTCGTCATCCTGCTGATGACGATTTTCGACCGCATCCAGCGGCGCGTCCTGTACTGGACGAACAAACGATAACTTTTTTCCGGGAGACATCGAACCATGGATGAACAACAATTTGACCTCGAACTGACTGAACGAGTCAAGGCATACGCGAAGGAGATCGGCTCGGCCCTCGTCGGGATCGCCGACGCCGGAATCCTCAACGAGGCGCTGGAACCGGATTTCCGCCCGGAGGACTTGTTGCCGGGATGCCGCTGCGTCGTCGTCCTTTCGCTTCACATCCCGGACGGCGCGCTGGAGATCATGCGGCGCGGGAAGATGAACTACAGCTACAACATGTTCGGCTACGCTTACCTGAACCGCGAGCTCGACTACCTGATCTACCGCATGACGATGTTC
The DNA here is from genome assembly GCA_902762495.1 of uncultured bacterium. Taxonomy (GTDB): domain Bacteria; phylum Verrucomicrobiota; class Lentisphaeria; order Victivallales; family UBA1829; genus UBA1732. The sequence goes on from CACWOL010000032.1 coordinate 14,199, forward strand.
CTGGAGAACGAGGGATACGCCGCCATGCCGATTCCCGCCCGCGGCACGCAGTACGGCGCGCGCAAGCCGTATTTCGGCCCGCTCTCCTACCGGCACTGCGCCGTCGCCGCCGGACTCGCCACGTTCGGCCTGAACGGACTCGCGCTCTCGCCTCAGTTCGGTTCGCGCCAGCGGTTCGTCGGGATTCCGACCACGGCCCCGCTCAAACCGGCGGAAAAGCTCATGGACCAGTCGCTCTGCGACGGCTGCATGGAGTGCATCCGCAACTGCCCGGCGCACGCGCTTTCGCTCAATCCGCCCCACGTCTGCAAGCTCGGCGGCATGACCTACCGTTACGCCCGCTGCAACCAGCCCGCCTGCACGCACGTGGCGCGCGGCCTCAGCACGGAGGTCTGGAAGGGTGCGCTCTTCAATCCGAACGTCGACGTCCCGGTCGAGGAGAATCAGAGCAGGGCAGGGCATTACGACGACCTCTGGAACAAGCGCGATGCCCGCATCCGCATCAGCGAACACGCCGAAGCCACCTACGGCGCCACGCTCTGCGGACGCTGCATGGCGTTCTGCACCGCCGGACACGACGCGATGAACCGCCGCATGCGCCAGGACCAGACTGCTTATCAGAACGACGAGGTCCTTCACAAGGACGGCACGATCCATGTCGCCGACCGCGTCGCCGCCCTGCGGAAACGTTCCGCTCAATCCGAACAGAAATAAAACCTTTTTCACATAGGAGATCATGACCATGGCCAAGAAACAACCCTGCAACCTCAGCTGCTCCGAATGCTCCGTGCGCAACTGCTACCGCAAAGAGAAACAGTATCCCTCGTTCTGCCTCACGGAACAGTACAAAGGCGCCGTCGAACAGACGAAGAAGCTTTACAGTTCCAATTCAGTGGATGGACGCATTGCCCGCGCCGCCGCCGAGATCGAGGGCGAATACTATGGGCGCCTGACCCGTCTGGAAGAAACGATCCGGTTCGCGAAGAAGCTCGGGGTGAAGAAGCTCGGCATCGCCAGCTGCATCGGCCTGCTTGATGAAGCCTCGCTCTACGCCCAGATCGTTCGCACCGCCGGGATCGAGACGAAGACCGTGATCTGCAAAGTCGGCGGCGTCGACAAGTGCGACATCGGGCTGCCCGACGGCCTGAAAGTCTGCCCCGGCTGCAATGAATCCTGCTGCAATCCAGCGCTCCAGGCTCAAATCCTGAACGAGTGGGGCGCGGAGCTCAACGTGCTGGTCGGACTGTGCGTCGGACACGACGCGATCTTCACGCGCCACAGCAAGGCCCCGGTCACCACGTTCATCGTGAAGGACCGCGTGCTCGGCCACAACCCCGCCGCCGCGCTCTACACCGCGAAATTCTACTACAAACGCGTGCTGGACGAAAAGACCTTCCCCGAACCGCGCAAGGAAGCGGTCGAGGCTGAACTTGCCGCCGCGAAGAAGTCCGCAACGAAGACCACGAAGAAACCCGCCGCGAAGACAACGAAGGGCGCGAAGGTAAATAACGGAAAGAAATCATCCCGTTCCTGAATCGAAATCCCTTTGACATTTGTCCATTTCGGGATATATTTGTTACCGAACCCAAATAGGAAAGGCACTGCAAATGGATTCCATACAGCTCGACGGAAATCAACTCGACGCGGTTACGTTCGCCACGCAGAATACGAAGATCCTGGTCATCCGGGCGGCGCACGGCCTGCTCGGATGCGGCTATGTCTCGGTCGATACCGCCGCGAAAGTCGGGGACGCCCTCGCCGTTGTCTCCGGCGTCGCCAATTATGAAGACATGCTTCATGCTTCCGTAAAAGCGGTTTCACCCGCAGCGGAAGCGCTTGGTGTCCGTCCCGGTATGACCGGCCGCGACGCCCTGCTCAAAATGCTGTAAACGGGAGAAATCCTGTTGTGGCGGATTGCCGATAAGATCCGATTTGGGGAGCATTGTGTTCGATAATGGATAAACGGACGTTCAGGAAACAACTCGCCGGGCTCCTGAGCTTTTTCTGCCTGCTGGTCATCCTCGTCTTCGCCTCGTGCGTTTCGACGCAGGATTCCCTTTCCGCGGTCCGTTCCCGCGGCGTCCTGCTGGTCGGGGCGACCGGGGATTATCGCCCGATGTCCTACCTCGAACCGGAAACGGGCAGGTATGTCGGATTCGACGCCGCGTTGGCCGGGGATCTGTCGGAGTCGCTCGGCGTCCGGCTTGAATTCGTGCCGACCAGCTGGCCGACGCTGATGGACGACACGCTGGCCGGGAAATTCGACCTCGCGGTCTGCGGCATCACGATCACGTCCGCACGAAAGGAGCTGGCCCTGATGTCCGAGGGGTATCTCGGAAACGGGAAAACGGTCCTCTGCCGCGCTGAGGACGCGGACAAATATATCAGCCTGGAGTCGATCAACCGCCCAGAGGTCCGGGTCATGGAGAATCCAGGCGGCCTCAACGAAAAGTTCGCGCGTGCGAATCTGTCGCGGGCGAACTTGATGATCCATCCGGTGAACGAGGAAATCCCCGGCCTGGTCGCATCGGGCAGGGCGGACGTGATGATCACGGAGATCCTGGAGGCCGAATACTACGCGAGCCAGGATCCGAGGCTGGCCGCGCCTTTGCTGAAAGAGCCGTTTACGCGGGGGCAGCTCGGCTTCCTGCTGCCGCCCGGCAGTGAACCGCTTCTGGAGTACGTCAACGGTTTTATCGAAAAGGAGCGCGAGTCAGGCCGTCTCGACGAGCTCGGAGAGATCTATCTCCGGGGGCGTCGTCCATAAAGACGATTCGCCCTCGAATCTCGAAGTCCTCCGCATCGGATCCGAATGGCAGTGCGCCTGTGCATATTCCGTCCTGAACCGGCGGCATCCTGTTTGCCTGCGGAATGAATTGCCTCCTTCCTGCCGGGGAATCCCCATTTTTTCCTGAAAAATAGAGAAAAAAGGTTGAAAGCTGCCAAAAGTATGATATATTGCTCATGTATTACTTTTTTTTAAACAAGAACATGCGGTGCGCCGTTGCGCGCCAGGAAACACAGCAAAGGAGTCAGTCAATGATTTTAGCAGACATCGAACTTCCGGTCCTGTCCGTATATATTGTGATGGCGATCGGTTTTATCGTCATGGTCTGGGGCATCAAGAACATGAACACGAAATCCAACGCCCGCATCATCATGGGGCTTGGCGCGGTTATCGTGTTCGGCGCCGTGATCGGCAGATTCTTTGTTTCGGCGGAGAAGTCGGAGGATGCCCGTCTCGAAAAGAATGCGAAGATATTCCAGGCGGCAAAAGCAGAGAAGGCCGCGTCCTATATCGCGGATCGTTTCCCGGACAACGGCTCGGTTGCTTTCCTGATTGATGACGAGTCCAACAGCAGTCCCGAATCCGACAACTACAATGTCCTTCAGGAGCTCCAGAAGCGCCTCTCCGAAAAAGGCGTTTCCTGCGACGACGTTCTTGTCGTCGGCGAACTCGTCGTCGACAAGAAAACCGGCGAGGAAAGACGGGAAGAACCCACGGATGCCACGATCATGAAGAAGAAACTGGATCAGGTCTACGACAAGGTCGACATCGTCGTCAATTTCGCGGGACTGCCCAGCTCGACCGCCGAGCTCAAAAAGATCACGTTCCTTACGAAAAAGAATGTCGCCACCGGCAAAAACAACATGCTCCTTATGAATGACGGCGGTCTGCCATACGTGGAACAGGATATGCTGAAGAGTGGCCGTGTCTGCGCCATCATCGACTACATCAGTGAAGAGGGCTTCTCATTCGACATGCAGAAAAACAACGCCCCGAAGGATCTTTCCGAAGCGTTCGACCTTTTCTATTATTTCATCTGTCCGGATACGCTCGACAGCTACATTTCGGAAAACGCGAGTTACTTTATCACGAAGTAAATCCGATTCACCTGGTGTGATGTCTGCCGAGGGGAAGGGAGAATCCCTTATCCCGGTGGCGGGCTGACAGGCCGCCAGCCGCGAGTTCCTGCCGCATTGGTTCAGACCATGTGAGCGGAAGCCGGGGACGGGCGGAAAAGGATTGACAGACCGGGACGCGGCGACGCGTCCCGAATTATCTATAGAGAGCTGAAAAAGGCAATTGCAGGGAGAAAACAACATGTCGGAACAGGAAGAAGTCAATGCCGCATTGAAGCGGTTTACCCCTCGGGCGCGCCAGTCGCTCAACCTGGCGCAGAAGGACGCGGAGAAGTCGAACCACGACTGCATCTTCGTGGAACACCTCCTGCGCGGAATCTGTCTGCTCAAGGAAGGCGTCGCGGTCGAAGTGCTGCGTGCCATGAAGGTCGATTTCCAGAATCTGCTGACGGACCTCGCGCGGAAACTGCCGCAGTCCGGCTCCGAAATCCGCCAGATCGGCGCGCCGCCGTTCTCCGCCAGCCTCCGCAAGATCATCATCATGTCCGGCGACGAGGCGCGCGCGATGCGCTGCAACTACATCGGCACGGAGCATTTGCTCCTCGCCATCCTCAATGACGGCGCAACCGCCGCCGCGGGCCTGCTCCGTGCATCGAAGGTCGATCCGGCGAGGGCGCGCCAGCGGATCCTTGCCACGCTCGACCCGGACTATCTGCCGGATTCCGACGACGAGGACGACGACCGGAACGATGCGGACGACGGCGAAAACGACGAGTTCGAGGATACGGACGAAAAACTCTTTGAAGAAGGCGATGAGAATGACAACGGCGAACATTCCGCGCTGAACGCGTTCGGGCGCGACCTGACCGCGCTGGCGAAGAAGAACAAGCTCGATCCGGTCATCGGGCGTCACAACGAGATCGAACGCGTCATCCAGATCCTCTGCCGCCGCACGAAGAACAATCCCGTGCTCATCGGCGAGGCGGGCGTCGGCAAGACCGCGATCGTCGAGGGACTTGCGCGGAAGATCGCCGCGGACGACGTGCCGGAGCTCCTGCACGGCAGACGCCTTGTCGTGCTCGACCTGGCGCTGATGGTCGCCGGCACGAAATACCGCGGCCAGTTCGAGGAACGCATCAAGGCCGTCCTCGACGAGGTGCGCGCCTCCAAAAAGACCATTCTCTTCATCGACGAACTCCACACGCTCGTCGGAGCGGGCGGAGCCGAGGGCGCCATGGACGCCGCGAACATCATCAAGCCCGCGCTGTCCCGCGGCGAGCTCCAGTGCATCGGCGCGACCACGCTCGACGAATACCGCAAGGGAATCGAAAAGGATGCCGCGCTGGAACGCAGATTCCAGCCGGTCATGGTCGAGCCGCCCTGCATCGCCGACGCGATCAAGATCCTGTACGGCCTGAAGCCCGCCTACGAGGCGCATCACAAGGTGCGCTACGCCGACGACGCCATCGAGGCCGCCGTGAAGCTCTCCGACCGTTTCATTAACGGGCGGTTCCTGCCCGACAAGGCGATCGACCTCATGGACGAGGCGGGCGCGTGCGTGCGCATCGCCAACGCGCCGAAGCATCCCGACCTCCGGGAGACCGAGGACGCCATCCAGCAGATGGTCCGCGAGAAGGAGAAGGCGATCTCCGACCAGAGGTTCGAGGACGCCGCGAAATTCCGCAACCGCGAACGCGAGCTCCGCGAACAGCTCGAAGCCACGCGCAAAGCATGGGAGGACGCCCGCAGCGAGTCCACGCCGGAAGTCACCCGCGAGGATATCCACCGCGTGCTTTCCAAGCTCACCGGCATCCCGCTGGAACAGCTTCAGGACACCGAATCCAAACGCCTGCTCCAGATGGAGGCGGAGCTCGAAAAGAGCGTGATCGGCCAGAGCGACGCCGTTCATGCCGTGGCGCGCGCACTCCGCCGCGCCCGCGCCGACCTGAAGGACCCGAACCGCCCCATCGGCTCGTTCATCTTCCTCGGCCCGACCGGCGTCGGCAAGACCCTGCTCGCGAAATCGCTTGCCGAGTTCATGTTCGGCGACGCCGACTCCCTGATCCAGATAGACATGTCCGAGTTCATGGAGAAGTTCAACGTGAGCCGTCTCGTCGGTTCCCCGCCCGGCTACGTCGGGCACGGCGAGGGCGGCGAGCTGACCGAACGCGTCCGCCGCCATCCGTACAGCGTGGTGCTGTTCGACGAGATCGAAAAGGCGCATCCCGACGTGACCCACATGCTGCTTCAGATCATGGAGGAGGGCCGCCTCACCGATACGCTCGGACGCAACATCGACTTCCGCAACACGATCATCATCATGACCGCAAACGTCGGGGCGGAACGCCTCGCGAACGGGGCGCCGCTCGGATTCGCGACGGGATCGGGCGTGAACGACGATTACGACAAGCTCCGCGACAGCCTGCTGGAAGCCGCCCGCAAGACGTTCAAGCCCGAGTTCATCAACCGTCTCGACGAGCTGATCGTCTTCCGCAAGCTCGGCCCCGAGGAACTCCGCCGGATTGTCCGTCTGGAACTCTCCAAGCTCGTCGCACGGCTCGCCGACCAGGGCCGCAAGCTTGAGATCGACGACGATGTGATCGAATGCCTGGTCAACTCCGGCGCGAACCCGGAACACGGCGCGCGTCCGATCCGCCGCGCAGTCGGCACGCTCATCGAAGACCCGCTCGCCGACGAGATCCTGCGAGGCACGTTCCACGGCTGCTCGAAGATCCATGTCTCCATGGCGGACGGCAAACCGGCGTTCTTCCCGGAAAACGATTAACCTTACCTGAACACCACGATGGAACAGCAGGCAGAACAGAACGAACAGGCGCAGGCGCGAATTTCCGCCGAAGAGGCGGATTCCGCGGCGTACCTGACGCCCGGCCAGCTCATGGTCCGCAGGTTCTTCCGCGAGAAGACCGCGGTCGCCGGCCTCGTCTTCGTGATCCTGCTGATCCTGGCGGCCGTCGCCGCGCCGCTCTTCGTGAACGGCAAGCCCCTGCTGATCGTGGCGGCGGACGGTGCGCTTTCGAGTCCGGCGCTTCGCGACTTCTTCGCCCCGGACGCGCAGGAAGTCTTCGTGGAAAAGATGTTCAACTGGCTGTTCCTCGCGATCCCGGCCGCACTCATTTTGTACGGCTGCTTCCGGAAACGCAAACGCGTCCTTTATCCCGTGCTCGCGCTCGTGCTGATCCTGCTCGCCGTGCCGTTCTGTGTCTCGAAATCGCAGATGACGCAGGTCGACTGGCGGAAGGCCGCCGCAGAGGACACGGCGTCGAAATACTTTTTCGCGGCGGTCCCGTATGGGCCGTTCGAGACCTCGCCCGACACCTACGCGATGCCCTCGAAAAAGCATCCGTTCGGCACGGACAACGTGGGGCGCGACGTCTTCGCGCGCATGATGTACGGGGCGCGCGTGTCGCTGGCGGTCGGATTCCTCGCGACCGCGATCGAGCTTGTGCTCGGCACGATGATCGGACTCTTCTCGGGGTACCGCGGCGGCCGCATCGACCTCGCCGTGCAGCGTCTGGTCGAGATCGTGATCTGCTTCCCGACGTTCCTGCTGCTCCTGATCCTGATGTCGATCATGCTGGACTATGGCACGCGCCAGTCGATCCTGCTGGTGATCTTCGTGCTGGGGATGACCGGCTGGCCCGGCCTCTCGCGCCTGGTGCGCGGCGAGGTGCTGAAGGCGCGCCAGATGGCGTACATCCAGAGCTGCGAGAGTCTCGGCGTGCCCCTGCACAGCATCCTGTTCAAGCATCTGCTGCCGAACGTCTCCGGGCCGATCTTCGTCTCGTTCGCGTTCAGCATTGCCGGCGCGATCCTCGCGGAAAACAGCCTGAGCTTCCTCGGATTCGGGGTGCAGGCTCCCTCCGCCAGCTGGGGCGAGCTGCTGAAACAGGCGTTCGCCGATCCGCTGAGCTACTGGAACCTGATGCTGTGGCCCGGACTCGCCATTTTCCTGTGCGTGACCGCGTTCAATTTCATCGCGGACGGCATCCGCCGTTCCATCGACCTGAAGAGCTGACCCATAACCCGGAAGGAGGCTTCCCATGCCGATCACAGTCCGATTCAAAATGCAGGAGGGCGCGGAAGACCTCGCCCCGAAGAAAGCCCACGAGGACGATGCCGCCTGGGACCTGAAAAGCCGTGTGGACGTCGAGGCCGCGCCCGGCAAAGTCACGCTCATCCCGACCGGGCTTTTCCTGGAGCTGCCCGCCGGATACGAGGCGCAGATTCGCCCCCGCAGCGGACTCGCGCTCAAACACGCCGTGACCCTGCTCAATACGCCCGGCACCATCGACGCCGGATACCGCGGCGAAGTCTGCGTGATCCTGTTCAACGCCGGGGAAAACGTGTTCCCGGTGCACCGCGGCGACCGCATCGCCCAGATGGTGATCGCGGCTCTCCCGGAGGTCGTCCTGACGCCCGCCGTCGAGCTGAACGAGACCGACCGGAACGCCGGCGGATTCGGCTCGACCGGCATCCACTGAAGCCGTCAGGGCAGGCGCAAAAGGGGGGGTCCCTTGCTTTTTATCAAAAGATAATGATTCTGTCCTTGTTTTTTTTCAAAAAAAGTGATATAATAAAGGTACGATTTCTTAACCCCGCCATCAGCAACAACGCGAAAGGGCCTGAAACGATGAACGCAAATATGGAACCGAAGGAAACCCCGACAAAATCGCCGGCCGACGGCACGAGGGGCGCGGATCATGTGTTCAACGTGTTCCGACAGGTCGACACCCCGGTCACGAACCTGAAGCAGACGGCGATCATCATGCAGATCGTCTTTTTCGGCGGAGTGATCGCCGCCGTGCTGATGCTCTCGTATTTATGGGAGACAGGGGTACTCGCGATCGGGGTGCTGCCCTTAATCGTGTCACTGCTGGACCTGCTCGCGTTCCCGTTCGTTCCCGGCATCGTCGTCCGCAGGGAATTCCGGGACGACGTGATCCCGGCGTGCAGACGCGTCTGCAGCGAACAGAAGATCGTTGCCGGCGCGCTGAAAAGCTTGCAGTTTCTGTGGGCGCGTTATCTGCTGTATCTGCTCCCCCTGATCGCGATCTTTCTCGGACTGGCCGTTTGCTATTGTTTTTCCGACCTGGGGAGCGTGCCCGTTCGCAATCTCGGCTGGCTGATGGTTCTGTCCATCGCGGTTCTTCTGCTGGGAGACTGCGCGCTGGCGGTCTTCCCGGTCGCACGGCTGTTCAGCCGGAGAGCCGGCATGATCGTCCTGCTGATCCTGATGATCCTGGGACAGGCTGTTCTGCGGTTCAATACCCTGGTCGACGCGTCCGGCATAATCTGGTTTACCGACGGCACTCCCCCGGTTAAAGAAGCTATTACCTACTCCATCATCCTGATCGTCATCGGCATCGTGCTTTTCGGCGGCGGACTCGGATATTTCATCCACGCGGCCTATACGGACGCGGAAGAGCAAGGTCTGCCGGACATCGAAGAAGAAGACGGCGGAACACACGGGAATGAAAAACTCAAATGGATAGGATTAGGTTGCTTGATTCTGACCATCTGTTCCGCCGCGTTTTTCGCCGGTTTCCTGGGGCATTCTCATGCTTCGGGTGGGGACAGCGCCTCCCGCGTGGAAGCGGATGTGGAGAGCAAGCGCGCGAAGAAGTTTTTGGAGAAAGGCAATACCACGTTTGAAGCACAGAAATTCGAAAGTGCGGTACAGTATTACACCCAGGCCGCCGAACTGGGCAATGCCGAGGCGCAGTACAAGCTCGGCTGCTGTTATGAAACCGGCACCGGCGTCGAACAGGACCTGAACAAGGCCGAATTCTGGATCCGCCAATCCGCCGATCAGGGCATGCAACAGGCGTTAATCGCCCTCCGACGCTTTGTCAAGGAATGATCCCGGTTCGCGTCATACTGACATCATATTCCGCGTGTCACCTTCCAGAAAGCGGCATGCATGAATTCCTTTTGTAAAAGCACTTGAAAAGCACATGTTTTGTGCTATATTGTTTGTAACAATCAGTCAGGAGGTGTATCATGCCCACAGCACAAACAACAAATTTTACAGTTCGTCTGGACTCAAAACTGAAACACGATGCCGAAGTCCTCTTCAATGACCTCGGAATGACGTTGTCTGGCGCTGTCAACGTCTTTCTCCGTCAGGCCGTGCGTGTACAGGGGATTCCCTTTGAAGTTCGCAAGAATCAGCCGAACAAGACCACGCTGGCGGCAATGAAGGAAGCTGTCGCCCTCGCATCCGATCCGAAAGCAAAGACATATGCGTCTGCGGATGAAATGATGCGGGATATTGAAAAATGAGCTATCAATTACAGCAGACTTCTCAGTTCAAAAAAGACTGCAAGCGTATGAAAAAGCGCGGTGCGAACATGAAAGAGCTTACGGACGTGATCGCGCTGTTGCAGTCCGGACAGGCACTCCCACCTGAAAAACGCGATCACGTTTTGAACGGGGATTATGCCGGATTCCGGGAGTGCCATATCAGCCCCGACTGGCTACTGGTCTATTACGTTCAGGCAGACCGGCTTGTTCTGGTTTGTGTTCGCACCGGTTCGCACAGCGATCTCTTCGGATGACCTTGTTCCACTGTCAAGTTGCCGAATAAAATCCTGATCTATAACAGAACTTGTTTTTCAAGGAAAGAATGAGGGAAAAGACCGCGGGAAAAATATCTTCGGCGTATTCCTTGCATTTCCGGCATTTTCCGCTTGATTATTTGTTTGGGGCGTGGTATAATAAAGTTGTGATTCCTTAAACCCTCCATCGGCAACAACGCGAAAGGGCTGAAATTTGAACGAAGATATGGATGCGAAAGACCCTCGGATTGGATCGACGGCAGGGGGCACACTCGGGGCGGGTCATGTATTCTCTGTTTTCCGCCAGAACAATACGGCGCTTATTGGACTGATCTGTATTATTTGTATTATCATAGTTGCTGGAATACTCTATTCTTTGGGAGAATTCCTATTGTATGGGGCTAACGCAGTTACATTTGAAAATTTAAACCACTACTGTCCGGTAAAAGTTTTGGGTTATGATTGAAAACGTCGGCTCCTGCGCTATATTAAAGAGCGCTAACAACCTCAATATAAACGTAGGAG